>NZ_SOKV02000039.1:0-30751 GCF_004407025.1 Paracoccus sp. DMF | reverse complement strand
CATCCTGGTCGCCGTCGGCAAGGCCGCCCCCGCATGTTCCATGGCGACGCCAGCAAACCCCTCGACCGGCTCCTGCCGATGATCGAGGGAAGGCAGAGCCCAAACAGGGCACCGGCCAGCCAATGCGGGTCCGCGAGTCTTGCTCGTTTCGAGGGCCATCTTGCTGTATCACGAAAGGCAGGCGTCCGCAGGGACCGGACGGAACGGGAGGTTGCATTGGAAGCCCAGGCGACGGCGCCCGCCGCCGACAGATCCGACCCGCTGATGCGCCAGGCAAGCGTGCTGGTCGTCGACGACGAACCGGGCATGCGCAATTTCCTGGTCAAGACGCTGCAGCCCCATTGCCGCGCGGTGCTGGAGGCGGCGGATGTCGGAATCGCCAGCGCCATGCTGCAACAGCAGCGCTTCGACATCGTGCTGCTGGACAACCGCATGCCCGGCCCGCGCGGCATCGACTGGCTGATGCAGCAGCGCAAGCAAGGCTGCGGTTCGAGGCCATCATGATCACCGCCTTTCCCGACCTGGATACCGCCGTCGAGGCGATGCGGGCAGGGGCGGCGGATTTCCTGTTCAAGCCATGCCGCGCCAACCAGGTGCTGAACGCGGTGCGGCGCAGCATGGAGCTGGCCTCGCTGCGGCGCGAGAACCTGCTGCTGCGCCATGAGCTGGACCGGGCGCGGCTGAGCCAGCGCAGCCAGCTTCTGGGCAGCTCGCCCGCCATCGAGGAGGTGCGCGACAGGCTGCGCCGCGTGGCGGGCCTGCCGACGCCGGTGCTGATCTCGGGCGGCTCGGGCACCGGCAAGGAAGAGGCGGCGCGCTTCCTGCATGCGCTCTCGGGCCGCGCCGACCGGCCCTTTGTCGCGATCAATTGCGCGACCATCCCCGCCGACATGCTGGAAGCGGAGCTGTTCGGCCATGCGCCCCGTGGCGCGGACCAGGGGCGGGCGGGCCTGTTCGTGTCAGCCGAGGGCGGGACCGTCTTCTTCGACGAGATCGCCGAACTGCCCAGGCCGGCGCAGGCGGCGCTGCTGCGGGTGCTCGACAAGCAGACCATCCGCCCGGTCGGCTGGGAGCGCGAGATCGCGCTGGACCTGCGCTTTGTCTTTGCCACCGGCAAGACGCTCGCGGCCGAGGTCGAGGCCGGCCGCTTTCGCGAGGACCTGCTCTTCCGGGTGAACGTCCTGCAGATCGAGCTGCCGCCGTTGAAGCTGCGCGGCACGGATACCATCGACCTGGCCGCCTTCTTCATGGCCGGGCTGGCCGCGGAACTGGGGCTGGAGCCCTTGCCGATCGATTCCCAGGTGCGCGCGGCGCTGCTGCGCCACCCCTGGCCGGGCAATATCCGCGAGCTGCGCAACTTCATCGAACGGTCGCTGATCTTCGGCCGCTTTCCGCTGGAGACCCTGGGGCCGGCCACGCCCCGGGACGTCGAGCCGCTGGATGCGGTGCAGCGCCGGCACATCCTGCAGGCGCTGCAGCTGGCCGGCGGCAACCGCTCGCGCGCCGCGGACTGGCTGGGGGTGTCCCGCAAGACCATCGAGCGGAAATGCGCGCGCTGGGGGCTGTAAGCGGCGATCACGCCGCGGGCAGCCAGATGCGGAAGCGGCTGCCGGTCGCGTCGCTCTCGACCGTGATGCTGCCGCCCTGGCGCTCGACCAGCCGGCGGCAGATCGACAGGCCCAGCCCGGTGCCGCCCTTGCGGCCGCGGCTGGTGACGAAGGGCTCGAAGATCTGCCCCAGGATCTCGGGCGGGATGCCGGTGCCGGTGTCGGAAAGCTCCAGCGTCACGCCGGGCGCGCCGTCGAAAGCCGCGTCGCGGCTGGCGATGCGGATCTCGCCGCCCTCGGGCATGGCGTGGATGGCGTTGGCGATCAGGTTCACCAGCACCTGCTGCAGCGCGACCCGGCCGATCCGCACCCTCTGCGTCGAGCGCAGGTCGTGGCGCATGGCGACGGTGCCGCGCGCCAGCATGTGCCGGACCAGCGGCTCGCATTCCGCGACCGCCTGCATCGGATCGGTTGCGGGCTCGCCCTCGCCCGGCTCGTCCATGCGGGCGAAATCCAGAAGCCGCGTCACGATCTGCGAGATGCGGTGGATCTGTTCGTCGATCAGCCGCAGCTCGGTTTCCGCCGGCTGGGCGGCCGGGCCCAGGATCTCGCGCAGCACGTCCAGGTTGCCCTGGATCACCGCCAGCGGGTTGTTGATCTCATGCGCAATCCCGGCCGAGATCTCGCCCAGGGCGGCCAGCTTTTCCGATTGCACCAGCTGATGCGTGGCGGCCTCGAGTTCGCGCACCGCCTGGCGCAGGGCGGCGGTGCGTTCCTCGACCCGCAGGTTCAGCGCGTCGTTCCAGGCGCAAAGCTGCCGGTCGCGATCCTGCAGCTGCGCCAGCAGCCTGTCCAGCAGCATGGCAAGGCCGGCGATCTCGTCCGCGCCGCGGGTGACGCCGGTGCGGGCGGAAAGGTCGCCGCCGCGCAGCCGGGCAAAGGTCTCGGCGATCTTCTCGAGCGGGCGGAAGATGCTGCCCGCCCATCGCAGGAACACCGGCACCGTGACCAGCGCCACCAGCAGGAAGGCGGCCAGGACCAGCAGCACCGTGCGGCGCTTGGCCTCGGCGAAGGGGCGTTCGAGGATGCCGACATAGATCATGCCGATGCGCTGGCGCGCGCTGTCCTTGACCGGGGCATAGGCCGAGATATAGCGGTCCTGCAGCACCTGCGCCCGGGCCAGCCAGACCTGGCCCTGGCCCAGCACCCGGTCGCGCACGATGGCCGAGGCCCGGGTCCCCAGCGCCCGCGCCCCGCCCGCCACCGTGACATTGGTCGAAATGCGCATGTCGCCCAGAAACAGCGAGACCGTGGCATGGGCGCCCGGCGGCAGGGTGTCGGGGCGATAGATCAGCTCGTTGATGCGGTCGATGACGGACAGGTTGCGGTTCAGCAGGATGCCGCCGACCATGATCGCCGGCGCGCCGGTGCCGGGCTGGCTGGCCGCGACGATCGATTGGACGACCATGCCGCGGGTCTCGGTCTGCTGCGGCTTCTGGCCGGTGGCATCGACCATGACGATCTCGGCCCGCGCGGCAAGCCCGGGCGAGATGGCGTGAAGCTCGGCTTGGTCCAGGACCTCGATGAGGTTGCGCGCCCCCCGCGCCGGGGCCGGGCCCGGCCCATGCAGCGGGTGCGCCCCCCGCGGGCTGGCCGCGACCATGCCGCCGGCCGGGCTGACCAGGTAGAGATAGTCGAGCCCCAGCCGCACCCGATAGACGTCCAGCAAGCCCGGCAGGTCGGCGCTATGGGCGAATTCCTCGGAACGCGCCAGCATCTCGATCCGCTCGCCGGCGGTTTCCAGGATGTTCTGCAGATATTGCTGGGCGATGGTCAGGTCGCTGTTGACCTTGGCGGTCAGCAGCCGGTCGAACTTGAGCGACCATTGATGCATGGTGATGCCCAGGAACACCGGCAGGATCACCAGCACCGGCAAAAGCGCGATGGCGAGCAGGCGGTAGCGCACCGAATGACGCCAGCGGCGGGTCGCCTCAGCCATTCCAGTCCGCCAGGCGCCGGTCGATGGTCTTGCGCGAGATGCCCAGCCGCGCCGCCGCCGCCTCGCGGTCGCCGTCCAGCGCCGCCAGCGTGCCCATGATCGCCCGCCGCTCGATCTCGGCCAGGGTCTGGCCATCGCGGCGGCCCAACGGGGCGGCCAGCGGCGGAAAGCGGCCCAGGATCAGCGCGCGCTCGACGGCATTGCGCAGCTCGCGCACATTGCCGGGCCAGTCGTAGGTGGCGAGGTTCGCCCGCACCTCGGCGGTGATCGGCACGGGCCGCATGCCAAGCTGCCGGGACAGGATGGCCATGAACAGATGCACCAGGTCGAACAGGTCCGGCCCGCGTTCGACCAGCGTCGGCATGGCGATATGCAGCACGTTGATGCGATAGAGCAGATCGGCCCGCAGCCGCCCCTCGGCCACCGCCTTGTCGAGATCGGTATTGGCGGCAAAGATCAGCCGCACATCCACCGGGGTCTCGCGCTCGGACCCCAGCGGCCGGATGCGGCGATCCTCGATGGCGCGCAAGAGCTTGGCCTGCAGCCCGACGGAAAGCTCGGCGATCTCGTCCAGGAACAGCGTGCCGCCGCGCGCGGACATGAACAGCCCCTCGCGGTTCTGCTGGGCGCCGGGGAAGGCGCCGCGGATATGGCCGAAAAGCTCGGTCTCCAGCATGTCCTGCGGGATGGCGGCGCAATTGACCGGCACGAAGGCATGGTCGGCGCGGTCCGACAGCGCGTGGATCATCCGCGCCGCCACCTCCTTGCCGGTGCCCGAGGCGCCGGTGATCAGCACCGAAGAGGGCGTGGCGGCGACGCGGGCGATCACCTGCCGCACCGCCTCGATGGCCGGAGAGCCGCCGACCAGCTCGCTGCGCAGCCGGTCCTGGTCGAGGCTGTTGCGCAATTCCTGGCGCAGCACCAGGTTTTCCCGCCGCAGCCTCTCGCCCTCGAGGCAGCGGGTGATGCCGTTCAGCAGCTGGTTGGTGCGAAAGGGTTTCAGCAGGAAGTCCGAGGCCCCGGCCTGCAGCGCCTGGATGGCGGTTTCCATGTCCGCAAAGGCGGTCATCAGGATGGCGGGCGGAAAGAAGCCCAGCCGCCGCTGCTCGGACAGCCAGTCGACGCCGCGCTGGCCCTCCATCAGGTTGTCCAGGATGACCAGGTCGAAGTCGGTCTCGGCGATCAGGGCGCTGGCCTCGGCGGTATTGGCGGCCAGGCGTATGGCGCGGCATTTCGGGGCCAGGATCCGCTCGAGGAAATTCCGCATGCCCGGCTCGTCCTCGACGACCAGGATCGCGGCCTGGGCGATCACCGCGCCGAACGCGCCTTGCGTGTCGGGCCTTGGGTCGGTTTCTGCCTGCATCACACCCCCCCAAGAAAACACAGTCGCATTCCCCCGCCCGGCTTGGCAAGCGTCCGGCTCTTGCCGGATGGACCCGCGCGGGGCGCAGGTCAACGGACAAGCTGTCCGGGTGCGGCGGACAGGTTGTCCGTTGATGCGTCCCGGTGCCACATGCGGGGACAGATTGTCCGGGCATGGCGGACATATTGTCAATTGATATCAATAGCCTGATCTGGCCTCATCGCTTTTCACGCGCATCCGCGACCGCGAGCCGCACGCCGGAAGAGGAGCCGGCGGCATCGCGCGCGCCAGGTCGCATGCCCAGGGAGGAACAACACATGACGGATCTTCAGGAAAGCTGGACAGAGAGCGGCGCTTCCGCCGGCCTGCTGTCCCGAGACCGCACGATCGCCAAGCCCGGCTTCAACCGCTGGCTGGTGCCGCCCGCCGCGCTGGCGATCCACCTGTGCATCGGCATGGCCTATGGCTTCTCGGTGTTCTGGCTGCCGCTGTCGCGCGCCATCGGCGTCAGCGACCCGGTGAACTGCGAGGGCATGAGCCTGGTCTCGGCGCTGTTCACCACCAGCTGCGACTGGCGCATCGCCGATCTGGGCTGGATCTATACGCTGTTCTTCGTGCTGCTGGGGTCCTCGGCCGCGATCTGGGGCGGCTGGCTGGAAACCGCGGGGCCGCGCAAGGCCGGCGTGGTCGCGGCCTGCTGCTGGTGCGGCGGCATGGTCGTCTCGGGCATCGGGGTGATGACGCACCACCTTTGGCTGATGTGGCTCGGTTCGGGCTTCATCGGCGGCATCGGGCTGGGGCTGGGCTATATCTCGCCGGTCTCGACGCTGATCAAGTGGTTCCCCGACCGGCGCGGACTGGCGACCGGCATGGCGATCATGGGCTTCGGCGGCGGCGCGATGATCGGCGCGCCGCTGGCCGACCGGCTGATGAACCATTTCCAGTCGGCCCATGAGGTCGGCGTCTGGCAGACCTTCTTCGTCATGGCGGCGATCTATCTGGTCTTCATGCTGGCCGGCGCCTTCGCCTATCGCGTGCCGCCGGCCGGCTGGAAGCCCGAGGGCTGGCAGCCCAAGACCTCGACGAAACAGGCCGCGATGATCACCCAGCACCACGTCCACCTGCGCGACGCCCACAAGACCCGGCAGTTCTGGCTGATCTGGCTGGTGCTATGCCTGAACGTCTCGGCCGGGATCGGCGTCATCGGCATGGCCTCGCCCATGCTGCAGGAGATCTTCGCCGGCCATCTGATCGGCCGGCCCGACCTGGACTTCACCCGGCTCGACACCGGGCAGAAGGCCGCCATCGCCGCCATCGCCGCCGGCTTCGCGGGGCTTCTGTCGCTGTTCAACATCGGCGGGCGGCTGGGCTGGGCCTCGGCCTCGGACCGGTTTGGGCGCAAGAACACCTATTTCGTGTTCTTCATCCTGGGCATCGCGCTTTACACCCTGGCGCCCAGCGTGGCGCATTCCGGCAACCAGGTGCTGTTCGTGGCGATGATCTGCGTCATCATCTCGATGTATGGCGGCGGCTTCTCGACGGTGCCGGCCTATCTGGCGGATGTGTTCGGCACGCAATTCGTCGGCGCCATCCACGGCCGGCTGCTGACCGCCTGGGCCACGGCGGGCATCGTCGGGCCGGTGGTGGTGAACTATCTGCGCGAGGCGCAGATCGCCGCCGGCGTGCCGCGGGCGCAGGTCTATGACTACACGATGTATATCCTGGCCGGCTTCCTGGCGCTGGGGCTGGTCTGCAACCTGCTGGTGCGGCCCCTGGACGAGAAATGGTTCATGGAGCCCGAGAAACTGGCGGCCCTGCAGGCGCGCGAGCACAAGACCGCCGAGGTGCGGAGCGGCTCTTTCGGCATCGACCGCGGCCGCTTCGACCTGCCGGCGCTGCTGGCCTGGGCTGCGGTCGGCGTCCCGCTGGCCTGGGGCGTCTGGATGACGGCGCAGAAGACCGCGGCGCTGTTTCACTGACGGCCGGGTGGTGCGGCCGGCGGCAGCGCCGGAAGGCCGGGCCGCACCGAAGAACTGCCGAAGCAGCGCCTCGAACATGAAGAAGCTTGTGCCACCTTGGTGGTGATCACGGGAGGTCTCGATCGCCGAGTTTGACCTGCACGCGGCGCGCCACATCCATGGTCGCCGCCCGCTGGGCCTTTTCCCGCCCGCCGGTTTGGGCTTTCCTTTCCCTCAAGCCAGCAGGAGATTCGTGATGCCGCCCATCGCCAGCCAGCCCGCGGACGCTTCCTTGACGGCGAATGCGATTTTCCTGACGCTGTCGCTGGACCAGGGCGAGGCGGCCCTGCAGGCCTTTCGCGGCCTCTGCGCCGACCTGGCGGGGCTGGTGCGCGCGGTGGGCTTTCGCAACCCTGCCGCCGGGCTCAACTGCGTGATGGGGATCGGCCATGCGCTGTGGCAGCGCCTCGGGATGGGCGCGACGCCGCAGGACCTGCACCCGTTCCGCGCCCTCTCGGGCGTGCATCGCGCGCCAGCGACGCCCGGCGACATCCTGCTGCACATCCGCGCCGCGCGGCCCGATTTCTGCTTCGAGCTCGCGCGCCAGCTCATGCTGCGGCTGGGCCCCGTCACCACGCTCGAGGACGAGACCCAAGGCTTCAAGTTCTTCGACAACCGCGACCTGCTGGGCTTCGTCGACGGCACCGAGAACCCCGAAGGCGCGGCACGGACCGAGGCCGTGCTGGTCGGCGACGAAGACCCCGCCTTCGCCGGTTCGAGCTATGTCATCGTGCAGAAATACCTGCATGACCTCGCGAAATGGGAAGCGATGGGCGTGGCCGCGCAAGAGCGTGTCATCGGCCGCCACAAGCTTTCGGACATCGAATTCCCCGATGCTGAAAAGGCCAGCTCGGCCCATAACGTGCTGACCAACATCAACGACGCGCAGGGCAACCAGCTGCAGATCCTGCGCGACAACATGCCCTTCGGCAGCCCCGGCCGGGCCGAGGCCGGCACCTATTTCATCGGCTACGCCCGCGAGCCGGGCCGTATCGAGACCATGCTGGAGAACATGTTCATCGGCCTGCCGCCGGGGAACTACGACCGCATCCTCGATGTCTCGACGGCGGTGACGGGCGGGCTGTTCTTCGTGCCGACCGTCGATGTGCTGGAGCGAATCGGCGCCGGAGCGCCCGTGGCGCAGGCCGCCGCGCCGGCCCCGGCAGCCGCGGCGCCGCCCGACGGCTCGCTGGGCCTGGGATCCTTGAAACGCCAGACTGGACAGGGGAACTGACATGGACAATCTCTATCGCGAACTGGCCCCGATCAGCAGCGCCGCCTGGGCGCAGATCGAGGAAGAGGCCGCGCGCACGCTGAAACGCTACCTGGGCGCGCGCCGCGTCGTCGACCTGCACGGGCCCGAGGGCTTCGCGCTGTCCGCCGTCGGCACCGGCCACCTGAAGCCCGCGCCGGCGCTGGCCGAGGGCGTCGCCTGCCACCGGCGCGAGGTGAACCCGCTGGTCGAGCTGCGCGTGCCCTTCACCCTGACCCGCGCCGCCGTGGACGACGTGGCGCGCGGCGCCAACGACAGCGACTGGCAGCCGCTGAAGGACGCCGCGCGCCAACTCGCCCTGGCCGAGGACCGGCTGGTGTTCCATGGCTATCCCGAGGCCGGCATCAAGGGCATCCTGCCCGAGACCAGCAACCCGGCCGTGCCCCTGCCCGAGGATGTCGCCGACTACCCCGAGGCAGTGGCGCGCGCGGTCAGCGCCCTGCGGCTGGCCGGGGTGAACGGGCCCTATGCGCTGGTGCTGGGCACCGCGGGCTTCACGGCGGCGAGCTACGGGGCCGAGGACGGCTACCCGGTGCTCAAGCACCTGGAAAAGCTGGTGGATGCGCCGGTAGCCTGGAGCCAGGCGCTGCAGGGCGGCGCGGTGGTGACGACGCGCGGCGGCGATTTCGACCTGTGGCTGGGCCAGGACATCGCCATCGGCTATCTGTCGCATGACGCGCAGACGGTGACGCTGTATCTGCAGGAAAGCCTGACCTTCCAGATGCAGACCGCCGAGGCGGTCGTGGTGCTGGAGGCCTGAGGCGGCGATGATCCGGCGCTCGCAGCCCAGCCTGCGCGACATCCTGTTCACGGTGCATGGCTCGATCATCCCCTCGATCCTGGGCCGGCTGGCGGCGATCGGGGCGGTGTCGCTGGTGGCGGTGCTGGCGGCCGGGCTGCACCCGGGCATCTTTGCCACGATCAGCGCCTTTCCCTTCACCCTGATCGGCATCGCGCTGTCGGTGTTCATGAGCTTTCGCAACGGCACCTGCTACGCCCGCTGGTGGGAGGGGCGGCAGCTCTGGGGCCAGGTGCTGACCGGCTGCCGCGGCCTGGCGCGGGCCAGCGCCGGCCTGCCGCCCGGCTTGCGCGAGCCGCTGTTGCGCGGGCTTTGCGCCTTTGCCGCCGGGCTGGCGGCGCGGCTGCGCGGCCGGGACGAGCGCGTCGCCATCGCCCGCTGGCAGCCCGACCTGGCGCTGGCCGGCCGGGTCAACCCGACCGACGCGGTGCTGCGCGAGGCCGGGGCGCGGCTGGCGGCGGCGCTGGGACCGGGCGGGCTGGACCCGATGCGCTGGTCGGTGCTCGAAGGCTATCTGCATGCGCTTTCGGCGGCCCAGGCCGGCTGCGAGCGCATCGCCACGACGCCGGTGCCCTTCGCCTATTCGCTGCTGCTGCACCGCACGGCGCTGGTGTTCTGCCTGCTGCTGCCCTTCGCGCTGGCGGGGTCGCTGGGCATCTGGACGCTGCTGCCGGTGCTGCTGGTGGCCTATACCTTCTTCGGCCTCGACGCGCTCGGCCACCAGCTCGAGGATCCGTTCGGCCAGACCCCCTATGCCCTGCCCCTCGACACCCTCGCTCAGACCGTCCAGCGCGAGATGATGGAGGCGATCGGCGCCAGCCCCTGGCCCGAGCCGCTGGCGCCGGACCGGCACCAGCTCATGTAGGGCCGCGCGGCTATTTCACCCGCGTCCAACGGTGGGACTTACACAATGGCGCGACGATACACCCCTTGACGTTCAGGGTTTTGCCGTCGAGTTGCATCGTGGACTTGTAGGTCTTGTCGGCGCCCGGATCCCAGATCGTGCCGCCCGAGAACTTGCCGCCGCCGTCGTCGCTCATGCCGGCGACGATGTTCTTGCCGGTATGGGGCGAGGCGATTTCCTTGCCGGACTTGTCGAAGCTTTTCACTAGCTTGCCGCAATATTTGCCGCCGCAGTCATAGAACTGCACCATGCCGATATTGCCTTGGTCATTGGCTTGGGTCTGGAAGATGCCGTCGATGCCCTCGGCCTGGGCCGCGCCTGCGGCCAGGGCCAGCGCGGCGGCGATTGCCAGTGTCCTCATGATGATTCCCCCTCCCCGGGGCATGGTTGCCGTGGGCCAGCATGACCGGCGCCGCCCGGCCCGATCAAGAATGACGTGAGGTCGGCGATGATCTTCCGCCGAATCCGGCCGGGCCCTTTCGGTTTGCCGCGTCCTGTGGCAAAGGGGCCGCGACCCAACAGGAGAGATGCGATGATCCTCTATCCCGCCATCGACCTCAAGGACGGCAATTGCGTGCGCCTGCTGCGCGGCGACATGGAGGCGGCCACGGTCTTCGGCGCCGATCCGGCGGCGCAGGCCCGGGCCTTCCAGGATGCCGGCGCGGAATGGCTGCATCTGGTGGACCTGAACGGCGCCTTCGCCGGCAAGCCGGTAAACGCGGCGGCGGTCGAGGCGATCCTGGCCGCCATCTCGGTTCCGGCGCAGCTGGGCGGCGGCATCCGCGACATGGCGACCATCGAGGCCTGGATCGAGCGCGGGCTGTCGCGCGTCATCCTGGGCACCGTCGCGGTCGAGAACCCGGCCCTGGTGCGCGAGGCGGCCATGGCCTTTCCGGGCAAGATCGCCGTCGGCATCGACGCCCGCAAGGGCCGCGTCGCGACGCGCGGCTGGGCCGAGGAGACCGATGTGACGGCGACCGACCTTGCCCAGCGGTTCGAGGACGCCGGCGTCGCCGCGATCATCTATACCGACATCGACCGCGACGGCGCCATGCAAGGCCCGAACATCGCCGCGACCGAGGCCCTGGCGCGGGCGGTGAACATCCCGGTCATCGCCTCGGGCGGGGTCAGCTCGATGGCCGATCTGGACGCGCTGCGCGCGACCGGCGTGATTGCGGGTGCGATCTCGGGCCGGGCGCTCTACGATGGCGCCATCGATCTGGCCGAGGCGCTGCGGGCGCTGGCGTAAGGGGGCGGCATGCTGAAGACCCGGGTGATCCCTTGCCTGGACGTGGCCGATGGCCGCGTGGTCAAGGGGGTGAATTTTGTCGACCTTCGCGATGCCGGCGATCCGGTCGAGGCGGCGCGCGCCTATGACGCCGCCGGCGCGGACGAGATCTGTTTCCTCGACATCCACGCCACGCATGAAAACCGCGGCACCATGTTCGACCTGGTCACGCGCACGGCGGAAGCCTGTTTCGTGCCGCTGACCGTGGGCGGCGGCGTGCGCAGCCACCAGGACGTGCGCGCCCTGCTGCTGGCCGGCGCCGACAAGGTCAGCTTCAACTCGGCCGCCGTGGCGAACCCCGACGTGATCGCCGAGGCCGCCGACCGGTTCGGCAGCCAGTGCATCGTCTGCGCCATCGACGCCAAGACCGTGGCGCCGGGCAAATGGGAAATCTTCACCCATGGCGGCAGGAAGCCCACCGGCATCGACGCGGTCGAGTTCGCCATGACCGTCGCCGCCAAGGGCGCGGGCGAGATCCTGCTGACCAGCATGGACCGCGACGGCACGAAATCCGGCTTCAACATCCCGCTGACCCGGGCCGTCGCCGATGCGGTGAACGTGCCGGTCATCGCCTCGGGCGGCGTCGGCGCGCTGGAGCACCTGGCCGAGGGCGTGCTGGAAGGCCATGCCAGCGCCGTGCTGGCGGCCTCGATCTTCCACTTCGGCACCTTCTCGGTGCGCGAGGCCAAGGAACACCTGGCCGCCGCCGGCATCCCCGTGAGGTTGGCATGAGCGGCGGATTGCAGCGCCTGGCCGAGACCATCGAGGAGCGCAAGTTCGCCGATCCCGACACCAGCTGGACGGCGAAGCTGCTGGCCAAGGGCCCCGAGAAATGCGCCGAGAAATTCGGCGAGGAGGCGGTCGAGGCCATCATCGAGGCGGTCAAGGGCGACCGCGACAAGCTGATCTCGGAGGCCGCCGACACGCTTTACCACCTGCTGGTGATGCTGGCCGCGCGCAATGTCACGTTGGCCGAGGTCGAAAATGAACTGGATCGCCGCGAGGGGCGTTCGGGGATCGAGGAAAAAGCGTCAAGAAAGTGACACGCAAATGCTGGACTTGCTGGCCGAGGAATTCCTGCGACCGTCAAGCCTGCCATTTCCGGTCATGGTGCTGCGTCTTCTGATGGCGCTTGGCCTTGGCGGCTGCATCGGCTGGGAACGCGAGGCCCATGCCCGCGCCGCCGGGCTGCGCACCCATATGCTGATCGCGCTGGCCGCGGCCTGCTTCACGCTGGTCGCGGTCGAACTGGCCGAGTTCGGTGCCGCGCATTCCGACCAGCAGCGCACCGATCCGCTGCGGCTGATCGAGGCGGTGACGGCGGGCGTCGCCTTCCTGGCCGCCGGGTCCATCGTCATCAACCGGGGCTCGGTCAAGGGCATCACCACCGGCGCCTCGATGTGGCTCTGCGGCGCCATCGGGCTCAGCTGCGGCATGGGCGACCTGCGGCTGGCGATGCTGGTGACCGGGCTGGCGCTGGTCGTGCTCTACCTGATCCGGCAGATGGTGCCGAGCCCGCCCAAGGACAAGGACGGGAACAAGCCGCGCTAGTCGAACTGCGGCTGGCCGACCGGCGCCGGCTGCGGCGAAACCTGCGGCGCAATCTGCGGCTGGCCCAGCCCGGCCGGCGCACCTGGGCCCGGGGCTTCGCCCAGGCCGGCCGGGGCGCCCAAGCCGCCGGGCTGGCCCAGGTCGCCCAGGCCCCCGGCCGGAAGCTCGATCCTGATGCTGTCCAGGTCCACCGCCGGCCCCTTGTCCAGCATCCCCGTCACCAGCCCGGGCCAGAAGATCACGATCACCACCAGCATCAGCTGCATGACCAGCCACGGGATCGCCCCCATGTAGATGTCGGTGGTCCTGACGTCGCGGCTGGCGATCGAGCGCAGGTAGAACAGCGCGAAGCCGAAGGGCGGGTGCATGAACGAGGTCTGCATGTTGATGCAGAGCAGCACCCCGAACCACACCAGGTCGATGCCGAGCGTTTGCGCCACCGGCACCAGCATCGGCACGACGATGAAGGCGATCTCGAAGAAGTCGAGGAAGAAGGCCAGGAAGAAGATGAAGACGTTGACGAAGATCAGGAAGCCGATCGGCCCGCCCGGCAGGCCCGAGAGCATGTGCTCGATCCACAACCCCCCGTCCATGCCCTGGAACACCAGGCTGAACACGGTCGAGCCGATCAGGATGAACACCACCATCACCGTCAGGTCGGCGGTGGCATTGACCGCCTCGCGCAGGATGGTCAGGCTCATCCGGCCATGCAGCAGCGCCAGCACGAAGGCGCCGACGACGCCGAGCGCGCCGGCCTCGGTCGGCGTGGCCAGGCCGACGAAGATCGTGCCCAGCACCAGGAAGATCAAGAGGATCGAGGGCACGATGCCCATCAGCACCTTCAGCACCAGCTTCAGGTCCAGCTCGCTCCGCACCTCCTTGGGCAGCGGCGGCATGTCCTGCGGCTTCAGGATCGACAGCACCAGGATGAACAGCAGAAAGATCAGCACCTGCGCGGCCGAGGGCCCCATGGCGCCCAGATACATGTCGCCGACCGAGCGGCCGAGCTGGTCGGCCAGCACCACCAGCACCAGCGAGGGCGGAATGAGCTGCGTGATGGTGCCCGAGGCGGCGATGACCCCGGTCGCCAGCCGCGGGTTGTAGCCATAGCGCAGCATCACCGGCAGCGAGATCACCCCCATGGTGATGACCGAGGCCGCGACCGTGCCGGTGATGGCGCCCAGGACCGCGCCCACCACGATCACCGCATAGGCAAGGCCGCCCGGCACGCCGCCGAACAGCTTGCCGGTGCCCTCCAGCAGGTCCTCGGCCAGCCCGGATCGCTCCAGCACCGCGCCCATGAAGGTGAAGAACGGGATCGCCAGCAACAGGTCGTTCGAGATGATGCCGAAGAAGCGATGCGGCAGCGCCGACAGGAACGAGGGGTGGAAATGCTCGGTCGCGATGCCGATGGCGCCGAACAGCAGCCCGACCGCGCCCAGCGTGAAGGCCACCGGAAAGCCGTAGAGCATGAAGCAGATCATGCACAGGAACATCGCCGGCGGCAGGAAGCCATAATCGAACATGCTCGCAGGCTCCTATTGCAGCGGCTTGGTGTATTTGGTTTCCAGCGTGATCAGCCCGCGCAGTGCGGCGATGCGCTTGACCAGCTCGGACAGGGCCTGCAGGAACAGCAGCCCGAAGCCGACCGGCAAGAGCAGCTTGGCCGGCCAGCGCACCAGCCCGCCGGCATTCGACGAGCCCTCGTTGATGCGCCAGGATTCGACGAAGACCGGCCAGGTCAGCCAGGCCGCGACGAAGGCAAAGGGCAGCAGCAGGAACAGGATGCCGAACAGGTCGATCCACAGCCGCGTCCGGTCCGAGACCGCGCCATAGATCAGGTCGACCCGGACGTGTTCGTTGCGATACAGCGCCGCCGCCGCGCCCAGCAGGACCAGCCCGCCGAACATGTACCACTGCACCTCGAGCCAGGCATTGGACGAGGTGTTGAAGATCTTGCGGATGATGGCATTGCCGGCGCTGACCAGAACGGCGGTCAGGACCAGCCAGGCCACGGCACGACCGATCAGCAGATTGGCGCGGTCGATGCCGCGCGACAGGCCCAGAAGGGCACCCATGGCTGAACTCCTCTCCCTGTCGTTGCGCGGCACCTTTGCGGGCCGCGCGCCGGTTCGCGCCGGTCGTTCTTTTCGGTTTCTATGACGGATGGAAAAACCCGGTCAAGCGCGGCTCGGTTTACGTGGCGGCAAGCACCAAGAGCACCGCGATCTCGCCGGCCTGCTGCATGGCGCCCAGCACGTCGCCGGTCTGCCCGCCAAGCCGGCGCCGCGCGCTGCGGGCGACCCATCCCTGCGCCAGCGCGCAAGCCAGCAGCGCCGCGAGCCACCCGGCCGAAAGCCCCGCCGGCCACAAGAGCACCGCCGCGCCGATCAGCGCCGCCACCCCCGCCTGCCCGGCCGAGACCCGGCCCGCGAGCCGCCCCAGACCATCGCTGCGCGCGGGCGGCAGCGCCGCCAGCCCCGCCGCCATGCCGGCGCGCGACAGCGCCGCCGCCGCGACCAGCGCGGCAAGGCCCAGCCCCGCCGTCATGGCGGCCAGCGCCGTGGCGCGCAGGCCGAAGCCAAGGATCAGCGCCACGACACCATAGCTGCCGATGCGGGAATCGCGCATGATCTCCAGCGCGCGGGTGCGATCCGCGCTGCCGCAGCCATCGGCGAAATCCGCCAGCCCGTCCTCGTGCAGCGCCCCGGTCAGCGCCGCCATGGCGGCCAGCGCCAGCAGCGCCCCGGCCAGCGGCGGCAGGCCTAGTTGCGCGGCCAGCCAGAAAAGCCCGCCCGCCGGCAGCGCCACCGCGATCCCGGCCAGCGGAAAGGCCCAGGCGGCCTGCGACAGCGGCACCGGCCGGGCCGGCAGCAGCTTGCCCAGCGGCAGCCGGGTCAGCCAGACCAGCGCGGTCGCGGCCTGCCCGGCCCGGTCAGCCAATCCCCGCCTCGGCAAATGTCGCCATGCCGTTGTGGCACTCCAGCGCCGCGCGCAGGACCAGCAGCGCCACCGCCGCGCCCGAGCCCTCGCCCAGCCGCATGTCGAGGCCCACCACCGGGGTCTTGCCCATGACGGCGATCAGCCGGCGGTGGCCCGGCTCGGCGCTTTCATGGCCGATCAGGCAATGGTCCAGCGCGTTGCGGTCGTTGACCAGCAGCACCCCCGCCGCCGCCGAGCAGATGAAACCGTCCAGGATCACCGGGATGCCCAGCTCGCGCGCCCGGATCACCGCGCCGCAGATCGCCGCCTGCTCGCGCCCGCCATAGCTGCCCAGAATCGAGGCCGCCGTCGCCGCGCCCTTGTGGCGCTTCAGCCCGGCCTCCACGGCGCGGATCTTGTTGGCCATGACCGCGTCGTCGGCGCCGGTGCCGGGGCCGACCCAATCCTCGGCCGTGCCGCCGAAGGTGGCGGCGGCCAGCGCGGCGGCGACGGTGGAATTGCCGATGCCCATCTCGCCCAGCAGGATCACGTCGGCCTCGGGGTCCACCGCATCCTTGCCAGTCTGGATCGAGGCCACCAAATCCGCCACCTCCAGCGCCATGCCGCGGGTGAAATCGGCGGTCGGGCGGTCGAGGTCCAGCGCCAGCACCTGCAGTTCGGCGCCCGCCAGCCGGCACAGCTGGTTGATCGCCGCGCCGCCGTTGCGGAAATTCTCGACCATCTGGGCGGTGACCTCGGCCGGGAACGGGTTCACGCCCTGCGCCACGATGCCGTGGTTGCCGGCAAAGACCAGCGCCTGCGCGCGGTCGATGCGCGGCCGGTCGCGGCCCTGCCAGCCGGCCATGAACACCGCCAGCTCTTCCAGCCGGCCCAGCGAGCCCGGCGGCTTGGTCAGCTGGTCCTGGCGGTCGCGCGCGGCTGCCGCGGCTGAATCATCATAGTTTTTCAAGGCATTCCTCGTGAAGGTTTCAGCTGCAGGGGCAAGCCGCTGACCGCCATCCAGACCTGGTCGGCCACGGCCGCCACGGCCTGGTTCATCCAGCCATGCTGGTCGCGAAAGCGCCGGGCCAGCGCATTGTCGGGCACGATGCCCAGGCCCAGCTCGTTCGTCACCAGCACCACCGGGCTTTTCTGCGCGCCGAGCGTGGCGCAAAGCGCCTCGACCCGGGGGCCGGGATCGCCGTCAAGGATATTGGCCAGCCACAGCGTCAGGCAATCGACCAGCCGCACCCCCTGCCCGTCCGTCTCTGCCAGCGCGTGGCACAGCTCGCGCGGCGCCTCGATGGTGCGCCAGTCCGGGCCGCGGCGGTCCCGGTGCAGCGCGATCCGCTGCGTCATTTCGTCGTCCCGCGCCTCGGCCGTGGCGATATAGATCGCCGGCCCCGGCGCGTGCGCCGCCAGCTTTTCGGCCAGCGCGGACTTGCCGGAACGGGCGCCCCCGGTCACCATGGTAATGCGCGAAACCTTGTTCATGCTGATCTTGTTTCACAGGACAAGGGCGTGCGAAAGCCGGAAATCGCTCTTGCTGTCTTACAGCTTTTCAGGTCAATTTCGATCCATCGCGCGGCAAATCCCCAGAAAAGAACCGCGCCCGCAACATTCGAGAGAGGTGCCTTCATGACCCGCCTGTTCCTGACCACCGCACTGGCCTGCGCCATCGCCCTGCCCGCCTTTGCCGTGCAGCCCGCCGAGGGCGAGAAGCTGGCCGAGAACCAGAGCTATACCTTCTGGCTGCTCGATGCGATCAAGACCGCCGATCCGCAGAAGAACACCGATGTCGAGGGTTCGGACATCATCCGCCAGCTGTTCGAGGGCCTGTTGAACGAGGATCCCAAGGGCGCGCCGATCCCCGGCGTCGCGACCGGCTTCGACCTTTCGGACGACAAGCTGACCTATACCTTCCATCTGCGACCCGAGGCGAAATGGTCGAATGGCGAGCCGGTCACCGCAGGCGATTTCGTCTATAGCTGGCGCCGCCTGGCCGATCCGGCCACCGCCAGCGAATATGCCTGGTTCATCGAGTTGATGAACGTCGAGAATGCCACGGCCGTGGTCAAGGGCGAGAAGAAGCCCGAGGAGCTGGGCGTGAAGGCCCTCGACGAGCATACGCTGGAAGTGAAGCTGACCGCGCCGACGCCCTATTTCCCCAAGATGGTCACCCATGCCTCGACCTTCCCGGTGAACCAGAAGGTCGTCGAGGCCGAGGGCGACGCCTGGACCCAGCCCGGCAAGCTGGTCGGCAACGGCGCCTATGTGCTGAAAAGCCACGACCTGGGCGTGCAGATCAGCATGGACAAGAACCCGGAATACTGGGACGCCGCCAATGTGGTGATGGAGCATATCAAGGGCCTGACGGTGAACGACAACAACATCGCCCTGACCCGCTATCAGGCCGGAGAGCTGGACCGGGTGCAGATCCCCGCCGGGCAGTATCCGCGGCTCAAGGAGCAGTTCCCGGACCAAGCCATCTCGATCCCCTATTCCTGCACCTATGCCTATCTGTTCAACGTCGGCGACAAAGCCCCCGAGGCGCTGAAGGACGTGCGCGTGCGCAAGGCGCTCAGCTATGCCATGCAGCGCGATGTGGTGGTGAACCAGATCCTGCAGGGCGGGCAGAAGCCGGCCTACAACTGGACGCATTGGGCCATCGAGGGCTTCCAGATGCCCGAGATCGACTATGCGGGCTGGACCCAGGCCGAGCGGCTGGAAAAGGCCAAGGCGCTGCTGGCCGAGGCCGGCTATGGCCCCGACAAGCCGCTGAAGCTGACGCTGCAATACAACACCGACGAGAACCACAAGAAGATCGCCGTCGCCGCGCAGCAGTTCTACAAGCAGATCGGCGTGCAGATCGAGCTGAACAACGTCGAGTGGAAGGTGCATACCGACCGCATGCAGTCGCAGGATTTCCAGATGGCCCGCTATGCCTGGTGCGCGGACTATAACGAGGCCTCGACCTTCCTCGACTATTTCCGCAGCACGGGCATGAACTACGGCAAGTATTCCAACCCGGAATTCGACACGCTGATGGACCAGTCGAAGACCTCGGCCGATCCGAACCAGCAATATACCGCGGCCGAGAAGATCCTGGCCGAGGACATGCCGCTGGTGCCGATCTATCAATACGCCAAGGTCGATATGATCCGCGACGACATCAAGGGCCTGCCGACCGAGAACGTGATGAACGACTGGTATGCCAAGGACATCTACCGCATCCAGAAATGACGATCGGGGGGCGGCCCGGCGCCGCCCCTGAACACGTCCGGCACCTGTCCTTGGGAACCTGCGCATGTTCGGCTTCATCCTTCGGCGCCTCGCCGTCGCCATCCCGACGCTGCTTCTGCTGATCGTCGTCTCGTTCCTCTTGATGCATGCCGCGCCCGGCGGGCCCTTCACGCAGGAACGCGCCTTGCCGCCGCAGGTGCTGGCCAACCTGAACGCCAAATACGGGCTCGACGATCCGCTGTGGCGGCAGATCGTCAACTATGTCTGGGGCATCGTCGCGCATTTCGACTTCGGCCCCAGCTTCGTCTATCCCGACCGCTCGGTGAACCAGATCATCGCCGCCGGCTTCCCGGTGACGCTGACCTATGGCGGCATCGCCTTCGTCGTGGCGGTGGCGGTCGGCGTCAGCTTGGGCGTCGCGGCGGCGATCCGGCAGAACAGCTGGCTCGACTACCTCGCCGTCGGCGTCTCGATCGGGGCGCAGGTGCTGCCGAACTTCGTCATGGCGCCGATCCTGGTCCTGGTGTTCACGCTGTGGCTGGGCTGGCTGCCGGGCGGCGGCTGGGGTGGGCCGATCTACTGGATCATGCCGGTGGTGGCGCTCTCGACCAGCTTCATGGCCTCGATCGCGCGCATCACCCGGTCCTCGATGCTGGAAGTGCTGGGCTCGAACCACATCCGCACCGCCCGCGCCAAGGGCCTGCCCGAGTCGCGCGTCATCCTGCGCCATGCGCTGAAGCCGGCGCTTCTGCCGGTCATCAGCTATCTGGGGCCGGCCTTCGTGACCATGATCACCGGCTCGGTGGTGGTGGACATGTATTTCTCGACTGGCGGCATCGGCCGCAGCTTCGTCGATTCAGCGCTGAACCGCGACTATGCGGTGATGATGGGCATCACCATCCTGGTCGGCGCGCTGACCATCTTCTTCAACCTGGTGGTGGACGTGCTTTACGCATGGATCGACCCGAAGATCCGGTACTGAGCCATGATCGAGACGCAAAAGATGCAGTCGCTGGCCGCCCGCCTGTCGCAACCCGAGGTCAAGGGCCGCAGCCCCTGGGCCGACGCCCGCCGCCGCTTTCGCCGCAACAGGGCCGCCATGGTCAGCCTGGCCGTGCTGATCCTGGTCGGGCTGTTCGCGATCTTCGGCAACCAGATCGCCGCCTGGCCGAATGACGAGATGGATTTCTCGGTCATGGGCCAGGCCGCGCAGCTGGGCGCGCCGAGCTGGACGAACGGGCATTACTTCGGCACCGACGACCTGGGCCGCGACCTGTTCTCGCGCACCGTGCAGGGCACGCAGGTCTCGCTGATGGTCGGGCTGATCGGCGCCGGCATCGCGGTGATCGTCGGCACGCTTTACGGCGCCACGGCGGGCTATGTCGGCGGCCGCACCGATGCGGTGATGATGCGCGCGGTCGATGTGCTGATGTCGATCCCCTATATGTTCGTGCTGATCCTGCTCCTGGTGATCTTCGGCCGCTCGATGTCCATGCTGTTTCTGGGCATCGGCCTGATCTCCTGGCTGGACATGAGCCGGATCGTGCGCGGCCAGACCCTCAGCCTGAAACACCGCGAATTCATCGAGGCCGCCCGCGCCGCCGGCGTCCCGGCCTGGCGCATCGTGCTGCGCCATATCGTGCCGAACCTGCTGGGCGTGGTCGCGGTCTATGCCACGCTTCTGGTGCCGCTGATGATCCTGTCGGAAAGCTTCATCAGCTTCCTCGGCCTTGGCGTGCAGGAGCCCTTGACCTCTTGGGGCGCGCTGATCTCCGAGGGCGCGGGAACGATGAACTACGGCACGCTCTGGCAGCTGATGTTCCCGCTGTTTTTCTTCTGCATTACGCTTTTCGCCTTCTTCTTCGTCGGCGACGGGCTGCGCGATGCGCTGGACCCCAAGGATCGCTGACATGGCCTTGCTGGAAATCCGCGACCTGAACGTCCGCTTCGCCACCACCGATGGCGCGGTCTCGGCCGTCAACGGCATCGACCTGGACGTCGCCAAGGGCCAGACCCTGGGCATCGTCGGCGAAAGCGGCTCGGGCAAGTCGCAGTTGGCGTTCTCGATCATGGGGCTGCTGGCGCGGAACGGCCGCGCCACGGGCTCGGTCCGCTTCGACGGCGCCGAGATCCTGAACGCCCCGCCCAAGGTGCTGAACCGCATCCGCGCCCGCGGCATCGCCATGGTGTTCCAGGACCCGATGACCAGCCTGAACCCCTATATGCGCGTCTCGGACCAGATGGCCGAGGTCCTGATGCTGCACAAGGGCCTGGGCAAGGCGGCGGCCGTGGCCGAGGCGGCGCGCATGCTCGACGCGGTCAGGATCCCCGACGCGCGCGGGCGTATCCGGCTTTATCCGCATGAATTCTCCGGCGGCATGCGCCAGCGGGTGATGATCGCCATGGCGCTGCTCTGCCGGCCCGAACTGCTGATCGCGGACGAGCCGACGACGGCGCTGGACGTGACCGTGCAGGCGCAGATCATGCAGCTGCTGGCCGATCTGCAACGCGAATTCGGCATGGCGATGATCCTCATCACCCATGACCTTGGCGTGGTGGCGGGGTCATGCGAGCGGGTCATGGTCATGTATGGCGGCCGGATCATGGAGCGGGCGCCGGTCGCGCCGATCTTTGCCGATCCGGCGCATCCCTATACCCAGGGGCTGCTCGCCGCGATCCCGCGCGTGGACCAGCAGGGCGAGCGGCTGATGGCGATCCCCGGCAGCCCGCCCAACATGACCGCGCCGCCGCCCGGCTGCCCCTTCGCGCCGCGCTGCGCCTATGAGCGGCCAGCCTGCGCGGCGATGCCGCCGCTGGAAACCTTTGCCCCCGGACGCGAGCGCGCCTGCCACGCCCCGGTCGCCGAGGTTCGCGCCGGCCCGCCCCCGCTGCCCGACCAGCCCGAAGCCGCCGCCATCGAGGAGCTTCAGCCATGACCCCGCTCATTTCCGCGCGCGAGTTGCGCGTGACCTTCGACGTGCCGCAGCCCGGCGCCCTGCCCTGGTCGAAGCCGCGCCAGCTGCATGCCGTGGGCGGTGTCAGCTTCGACCTGATGCCGGGCGAGACGCTGGGCGTGGTCGGCGAATCCGGCTCGGGCAAGTCGACGCTGGCCCGGGCGCTGATCGGGCTGGTGCCGGCCACGGGGCGCGCGGTCTGGCAGGACGGCACCGACCTGATCGGGCTTTCGCCGCGCAAGATGCTGAAATACCGCAGCGAAATCCAGATGGTGTTCCAGGATCCGCTGGCGAGCCTCGACCCGCGCATGACGGTGGGCCAGATCATCGCCGAGCCGCTGGTCACCCATCGCAAGGGCCTGTCGCGCGCCGAGGTCAAGACCCGCGTCAAGGACATGATGGACCGCGTCGGCCTGCTGCCGAACCAGATCAACCGCTATCCGCATGAATTCTCGGGCGGGCAATGCCAGCGCATCGGCATCGCCCGCGCCCTGATCGTCGAGCCCAGGCTGGTGATCTGCGACGAGCCGGTCTCGGCGCTGGATGTCTCGATCCAGGCCCAGGTCATCAACCTGATGGGCGACCTGCAACGCGACCTGGGCCTGGCGCTGATCTTCATCGCGCATGACCTCTCGGTGGTGAAGCATATCAGCGACCGGGTGCTGGTGATGTATCTGGGCCGGGTCATGGAACTGGCCGAGGCGCAGGCGCTTTATGCCGAGCCGCGCCACCCCTATACCCAGGCGCTGCTCTCGGCGGTGCCGATCCCGGACCCAGGCCGCGAGCGCGCCAAGCGCATGATCCCGCTGGGCGGCGAGCTGCCCAGCCCGATGAACCCGCCCTCGGGCTGCGTCTTCCGCACCCGCTGCCCGCGCGCCGAAGCCCGCTGCGCGGCCGAACGGCCGGCGCTGACCGGCGGCGCGCATCTGACCGCCTGCCATTTCCCCGGTGCGCTGACGCCGCAGGAACTGGCCGCGGCCGGTTGATCGCAACCATGGCGCCGCGCATGCTCCGGCCATGACACAGGATCCGATTCGCCAGACCACCGACGACGCCCGCGCCATGGCCCGCGCCCTGCTGGCGCAGGCGCGCCACGCCAGCCTCGGCACGCTCGACCCCGAAACCGGCGCGCCGCTGGTCACCCGCATCGCGCTGCAGACCGATGCCGACGGCGCGCCGCTGGCCTTGCTCTCGGGCCTTGCGGCGCATAGCCGCGCGATCGCCGCCGACCCGCGCGTCGGCCTGATGCTGGTGGCCGAGGCGGCCAAGGGCGACGCCATGACCCATGCCCGGCTGTCGATCCTGGGCCGCGCCCTGCCTGCCCCGGCGGATCAGGCGCGCCGGGCGCTGTGGCTGGCGCGCGACCCCAAGGCCAAGGTCTATCTCGACCTGCCCGACTTCCGCTTCTGGCGCATCGAGCCGGTCTCGGGGCTCTTGAACGCCGGCTTCGGCCAGGCCTTCCGGCTGGCGCCGGCCGACATGCTGAAACCCCCGGCGGAGTGATCCGCCGGAGGCCTCGGGAGAACCCTTTCAGAAACCCCTAGTCCGGGTTGTCCATCCGCGCCCGGATGCTGACCGAGCCCCGCGTCGCCGCGTTCCAGTTCAGCGCGATCTGGCGCTGGTTCGCCGACAGCTGCGTCTGCACCCAGGGCATCTCGCTGATGCGGGCATTGGCGGCATTGGTGATGGCGCTGGTCGCGACCACGGATTGCACGTTGCGCACCCAGCCGTTGAACGGCAGCGCCTTGTCCACCGTGATCACCCAGCGGTTCGAGGCCGTGGCCTGGCTGTGGCTGATGTCGACCGGGTTCGCCACATAGACGTTCACGCCGTTGAACATGTTGCCCTGGAACTGGATATTGCGCATGCGCTGGTAATTCAGGTCGGCGAAGGTGGTGTCGACCTTGTCGATGCGGGTGATCTTGTTGTTCAGCGACTTGAACACATTGCCCATCACCGCCAGCCCGTGGATGAAATGCCCGCTGCCATAGGGCTTCACCACCAGCCAGTTGAAGCCCAGCGTCGTGTTCGAGGCCAGGAAGGTGTTGCCGGTGATGGTCAGCCCGCCGAAGGAATACTCGTCGCCCTCGAAATTCGGCAGCGGGTCGTGCTCGTTGGTCCATTCGATCGAGCAATTGTCGATGTAATTGCCGGTGATCGTCGCCTGCACGTTGGTCTGGGTCAGGATCAGCCCGCCGAAGCGCACGCCGTTCTGGGCATTGTCGCCCTGGAACCAGTGGTTGCCCTCGATCATGTGGCCGCCGCCGTTCATCACCGCGAAATGCGCGAAGCGGATGAAGCGGCTGTGGCGGATCTTGGTGTCGTTGTTGTTGATGTTGATGGCGACGGTCTTGCGGTTCTGCGCCAGATCGCCCATCTCGTTCGACAGGAACTCGCAGCGGTCGACCAGCATGCCCTGGCAGCCGGTGCCGATCGAGGTGATGCCGCGATCCCTGGGCCGGGTGAAATAGCAGTCGCGGATGCAGTTCATCGTGCCGGTCTTGGCCAGCATGATGCCGCTGGCATTGCCCTCCAGCAGGAACTCGATGTCGTCGAAGTTGAAGCGGCTGAGCTGCTCCATGCCCGAGAAATCCAGCGCATAACGATAACGCTCGAAAGTATAGGTCCGGGTGCCCGCGCCGCCGTAAAGCGGATTGGACAGCGTCAGCGTGCCCTGGGCCACGTTCTTCTCGCGCACATAGACCTCGCGCCCGACGCCATTGCCGACCACGCGCGAGCCGATCTCGATATTGGCGACATTGGCGACGCCCGACAGCGTCAGCGACTGGTTGACGGCATAGGTCGCGACCGAGGTGACGCTGCCCGTGTCCCAGGCCGGGCCCGCCACGATGGCGATCTGGCCGTTCGCGATCACCCGGCGGTTGGCAAAGCTGGTCATGCCCGGCACGGCATCGGTGATGACCAGCGGCTCGGTCAGGTGGACGACGCGGCCGCACAGGTTCAGGACCGCGTGGTCGGTGAAGCCCAACAGCGCCTGGAGCCCGCGCTTCAGCCCCTCGGTCTCGTCGCCGAAGGCCGAGGCATAGCTCGGATAGTCGAAGCTGCGCGTCAGCGCCAGCCGGGCCGCGCGCGGCATCTTCAGCGTGCCGGTGAAGCGGATCGGCGAGGCGATGCTGAGGTCCGAGCCGATGTAGAACACGCCCGCCGGCACCAGGATGCCGCGCCCCGCCGCCGCCTGATCCGCGGCGACGAAGGCGGCGCGGTCGTCCGCCGTGCCGTTGCCGATGGCGCCGAAGTCGCGCACGTCGACCCAGTCCAGCATGTCGGGCACGAAGGCCGCGGTCACGTCCTCGATGACGATGCTCTCAATGCGGATCGAGCCGTTGTTGTCGCCGATCAGGTCCAGCCCGAAATGGCCGAAGACCGCATTGCGCCCCCAGGCCATGTCGACCCCGTCGCGCCGCCCGGTGCCGACCACGGCCGCGACCTCGACCACCTGGCCATAGCCCGGCAGCGTCACCGCCGACCCGGTCTGGGTCACGCCCGCGACATTGGTGCCGGCGGCATTGCCGGCAAAGCCCGCGATGCGCACCTGCGGCAGGTTGCCGGCCAGCGCCTTGACGCGGGCCGAGACGCGCAGATAGCTGCCGGGGTTGATCGGCGTGCGCTGCATGTAGCGCAGCGATGTCACCGTCTCCTGCTTCAGGATCTCGAGACAGCTGCCGAAATCCTCGTCCGCCGGGACCAGCGCGGCATTGGCCGCCCCCGCCCAGGTCGGAGAGCCCGCCCGCCCGTCGGTCTGGGACCACTGATTCAGTCCCAGCCGGAAGGCGCGCGGCATCAGCGACTGGTTCCCGATAATCGCAATGGTCATGCCAATTCTCCCTAATCCAGATCAAGCGAGGCGGATGCCCGCGCGGTCTGTTCAGAATTTGGCAATCCCGCGTTAACCAGTCGTTAACCCGCCGCGCGCGGCAACGCCGCCGCGCGCAACGAGAATTTTCAAAGCCGGATCAGGCGTTTACCGGGGCGGCAAGTTCCCCGGCCAGCGCCCGCTCGATCAGGGCGCGGGTTTCCGCAACGCCGTAAAGCGCAATGAAGCCGCCGAAGCGCGGCCCCTGGTCGGCGCCCAAGAGCACCTGGTAAAGCGCCTGGAACCAGTCCTTCATCGGCTCGAAGCCATGCTCGCGGCCGATGGCGAAGACCATGGTCTGCAGCGCCTCGGCATCGGCGGGCTGGTCCCAGGCCGCCAGGCGGCCGGCCAGATCCTCCAGCGCCCGGCGCTCGATCTCGGAAGGCTGGCGGAACACCCGCGTCGGCGCCACGAAATCGTTGAAATAGCGCACCGCGAATTCCGCCGCCGCATCCAGCGTCGGATTGGTCTCGGGGCTGGCCTCGGGCGCATAGCGGCGGATGAAGCCCCACAGCCCCGACTTGTCCTTGGCCCCGGCGACCGAGGCGAGGTTCAGAAGCATCTGGAACGGCACCACCATGTCGCTGGCCGGCACATCGCCGCCATGGATATGCCAGACCGGGTTCGCCAGCTGCTGCTCTGGCGTCTGGTCGGGCCAGGCGCGCAGCTGCTGGTGGTATTCGTCCACCGCCTTGGGGATGACGTCGAAATACATCCGCTTGGCGGTCTTGGGCTTCTGGAACATGAAATAGGACAGGCTCTCGGTCGCCGCATAGGTCAGCCATTCGTCGATGGACAGGCCATTGCCCTTGGATTTGCTGATCTTCTGGCCGTGCTGGTCCAGGAACAGCTCATAGGTGAAATGCTCGGGCGGCCGCCCGCCCAGGATCTTGCAGATGCCGTCATAGATCGGGGTATTGGTGGAGTGATCCTTGCCATACATCTCGAAATCGACGTCCAGCGCCGCCCAGCGGGCGCCGAAATCGGGCTTCCATTGCAGCTTCACATGGCCGCCGGTGACCGGCAGGGTCAGCTCCTGCCCGTCCTCGTCGTCGAAGGTCACGGTGCCGGATTTCGCATCGACATGCTTGATCGGCACGTAAAGCACCTTGCCGGTCTTGGGGCTGATCGGCAGGAAGCAGGAATAGGTCTGCTGCCGCTCCTCGCGCAAGGACGCCAGCATGACCTCCATGATGGCGTCGTATTTCTCGGCCGCCTTCAGCAGCGTCGCATCGAACTGGCCCGACTTGTAGAATTCGGTGGCGCTGATGAATTCATATTCAAAGCCGAAGGTGTCGAGGAAACGGCGCAGCATGGCGTTATTGTGGCCGCCGAAGCTGTCGTATTCGCCGAACGGGTCCGGCACCGTGGTCAGCGGCTCCTGCAGGTGCTGGCGCAGCATCTCCTGTTGCGGCACGTTCTCGGGGACCTTGCGCATGCCGTCCATGTCGTCCGAGAAACAGAAGAGCCGCGTCGGAATGTCCGAGATCATCTCGAACGCCCGGCGGATCATCGTCGTGCGCGCGACCTCGCCGAAGGTGCCGATATGGGGCAGGCCCGAGGGGCCGTAGCCGGTCTCGAACAGCACAAAGCCCTTTTCCGGGTCCTTCTTCTCATAGCGCTTCAGCACGCGGCGGGCCTCCTCGAAGGGCCAGGCCTTGGATTTCATCGCGGCGTCACGCAGGGCGGTCATGGTCGGTCTCCGTTGGCTAGGCTTTCCCCCGTATTGAAACGGGCCGGAATGGTCAATAATTTCGCCGGGCAGCCACGGAGATTTGCCATGACCGACAATGTTCCCTCGTTCTCGCCCTGCGACGCACTGGTCGCGGTGATGGTGGGGGTCTCGGCCTCGGACCAGAACCCGCGCACCGCCGAGCTTCTGGCCATCGAGCGGGCGGTGAACCACACGCCGGTCTTCGCCAATTACGACATCGACCGCATCCGCGCCGTGTCGCAGACCGTGCTGAGCCTGTTCGAGGAAGAGGACGGGCTGGACGCGCTTTTCGGCCTGGTGCGCGAGGCGCTGCCGCAAAAGATGTTCGACACCGCCTATGTGCTGGCCTGCGACGTGGCGGCATCCGACGGCCGGCTGGGCGAGATCGAGGCCGAGATGCTGGCCGAGATCCGCGACCAGCTGGAAATCGACCGGCTGCATGCCGCCGCCATCGAACTGGCGGCCCGGGCGCGGCATCGCCTGCTGTGAAGCGCCCCGGCTAGTGGCGCGGTCGGCATGGGTATTTGCAGAACGAAGAAGATCAGGCGCCGGCGCACCAATGCTCGATCAGCGCTTGTTGCAGGCGTTTGGCGCGTTTGGTCCAGGCCATGACGCCCTCGGGCAGTTCCTGGCCCTCGGTGGCGGCGCGGCGCGCCTCGTCGCCGGCCAGGATGGCGAAGGCCAGTTCGCGCCCGCCCGTGCGCTGCGCGTAGCCGGCGAGGTTCGAGACGAAGTTCAGCGTGCCGGTCTTGGCCGCGATGGCGATGTCGCTTGGCTGCTTCCTGCCCTTGGCGTCGCGCAGCGGGATGGGCTTCATCAGCGGCTTGAGCCCGCCCGCGGCGCCGGGGCCGGCGATCAGCCGGGCCATGGTCCGCGCCGTGACCCGGTTGCGGGGCGACAGGCCGGAATGGTCGTGGAAGCTGAAGCCGGTCTCGATCCCCTGCCCGCGCAGCCAGTCCGCCATGGCCGCGGCCGAGGCCGGGATGTCGCCGGCGCCGCTGGCGGCCAGGCCGATGGTCTCGGCGGTCAGGTTGGTCGAATATTCCATCATGTCGTGGATGATGTCCTGCAACGGCTGGCTCTCGTGCCGGGCGAGCTCGGCGCCCTCGGGCAGAAGCTCGATCACCTCGGGCGTGGGCAGCACCAGGCCGCGCGCCCGGCACAGCGTCTGGAACACGTCGCCGGCGTAAAGCTCGGGGCGGCGCACCGGCAGCCAGCGGCTGCCCGACTTGCCGAGGCTGGCGCGGGCGATGGTCCAGCTTTCCAGCTTGCCGGATTCATAGGTGAAGAGCGGCAGCCTGCGCTCGACCGCCGCGATCGAGGCGGTATAGGCACGTGGTGACAGCCGCCGCCCGCGCGCCTGCAACGACAGCCGATAGCCCTGATCGCCGCGCCGCCAGTCCAGGTGCACGCGGTTAAAGTTCAGGATCATGCCCGAGACCGAGGGGTTATAGGGCAGATGCGCGTCCTGCGCCGGGTCCAGCCGGCCGATGCGCGGCAGCGCCCCGCCCCAGACCGCGAAATGCTGCGGCGCGCCGCGTCCCGCCGCCTGTTCGGCGGCGACGGTGGCGGCGGCAAGCTCGTCCAGCGCGTCGGTGTCGAGCACCGGGTCGCCGCCGCCGGCCAGGATCAGCATCTCGCCCGCCCGGATCACGCGGGTGGCGAAGCGATGCGCCGGTCCCAGCCGGTCCAGCGCGTAAAGCGCGGTGACCGATTTCAGCGTGCTGGCCGGGGCCATCGCCAGGTCGGCCTGCCGCTCGGCCAGCAGCACGCCGGTCGCGGTGTCGATCACCGCGAAGCCGACCGCGCCGCCGAGTTGCGCCGCGGCAATCAGCGCCTCGACGGGGTCGGCGGCGGCTTGCGCCAGGCGCGGCGCCAGCGCCATGAGGCCGAGCCCGGCCAGGACCTGGCGTCTGGGTAATGCGATCATGCGGCCTCCTTGCGTTTGCTGGCCCGGATCGCCGAGGAGCTGAGCTTGCTCAGCGGCACGTTGATCATCGCCCAGGCCGGCGGGGCGGCATCGGCCAGGTGGCGCGCCTGGCCCTCGGGCAGGCGGGCGCGCCACAGCATCCGCGCCGCGCGCGAGAACCGCGCCGGCATGCGCCAGCCCGGCCGGGCGATCACCCCGATCGGCACCCGCGCGGCGATGTCCTGCCACTGGTCCCAGCGGTCGAACTGCGCCAGGTTGTCGGCGCCCATCAGCCAGACGAAGCGCACGCCCGGGTAAAGCCGCTGCAGACCCGCGATGGTGTCGCGGGTCATGCGGGTGCCGAGCCGCGCCTCGATGTCGGTGATCGCGACCCGCGGATGGGCCATGATGCCCCGCGCCGCCGCGATGCGGCTCGCCAGCGGCGCCGGGCCATGGGCTTTCAGCGGATTGCCGGGGCTGACCAGCCACCAGATCCGGTCGAGGCCGAAGCGGCGCAGCGCCGCCTCGGTGATATGGACATGCCCCTCATGCGCCGGGTCAAAGGATCCGCCCAGAAGGCCGATCCGCATGCCGGCGCGCGCAAGGGGCAGTCCGGCCCGCATCAGAACAGGCCCTGCACCTGGCGCTGGCCGTCCAGGCCGATGCGCAGCGCCGCCGGCTCGCGCGGCAGGCCGGGCATGGTCATGATGTCGCCGCAGATCGCCACGACGAAGCCCGCGCCGGCCGCCAGCCGCACCTCGCGCACCGGGATGGTGAAGCCCTCGGGCGCACCGCGCGCTGTCGGATCGGCGGAAAAGGAATATTGCGTCTTGGCCATGCAGACCGGCAGATGGCCGTGGCCGGCCGCCTGCCATTCGTTCAGCCGCTCGATGATATGCGGCAGGAACTCGACCGCCTCGGCGCGATAGATACGCTTGCAGATCGTCTCGATCTTGTCGCGCAGCGGCATGGCGTCGGGATAGAGCGGCGCGAAAGCGGCGCCGGCCTCGGCCATCTCGACCACGGCGCGGGCCAGGTCCTCGGCGCCGGCGCCGCCCTCGGCCCAATGCTTGCACAGCACCGCCCGCACGCCATGCTCGGCGCAATAGTCCTGCAGCGCGCCGACCTCGGCCTCGGTGTCGGTGGTGAAGTGGTTGATCGCCACCACCACCGGCAGGCCGTAGCCGCGCAGGTTCTCGATATGGCGGCCAAGGTTCGCGCAGCCGTCGCGCAGCGCCGCGACATTCTCGGCGCCCAGCTCGGCGCGGGTGACGCCGCCGTTCATCTTCAGCGCCCGCACCGTCGCGACCAGCACCACCGCGTCGGGCTCGAGCCCGGCCAGCCGGCACTTGATGTCGAGGAACTTCTCGGCCCCCAGGTCGGCGCCGAAGCC
>NZ_SOKV02000038.1:0-31806 GCF_004407025.1 Paracoccus sp. DMF | reverse complement strand
GATCGCCATCTCGTCATTGTTCGAGATGATGGCGTCGAACTCGGTCCCGGCGGAAAGCCAGTTGCTGACCAGGTCGGCGCCCTGGGTGCGCGACCAGTTCGCGGTCTGCTCCTGCACGATGGTGATGAAGCCGCAATCCGGCGTCGCCAGCACGTCCTTGATGTCCTGGGTGCGCATCCGCGCCGCCTGGTTCGACAGCTCGCCCATCAGCACCACGGCCTTGGCCTCGGTCTTGCCCTGCTCCTTCAGCAGCCGGCAGACCTCCTGCGTCTCCAGCGTGCCGGATTCCTTTTCGTCCGAGGCGACGAAGGCCTGTTTCTCGGGCAGGCTGTCCAGATTCACCGGCTGGCGGTTGACATAGACCAGCGGAATGCCCGCGTTCTGCGCGGCGGCGCTCATGGCGACGGTGGCATCGGTATCGACCGGGTTCACGATGATCGCATCGACGCCCGAGGCCACGAAATTCTCGATCTGGTTCAGCTGCTTGCCGACATCGTTCTGCGCGTCCTCGACCTGCAGCGTCACGCCGTCCTGCGCCTTGGCATAATCTTGCATGCCGTTGCGCAGCACGGTCAGGAAATTGTCGTCAAAGAGTGCCATAGAGACGCCGATGGTCTCGGCCGAAGCCGCGCCCGCGAAGGTGGCGGCACAGGCGCTCGCCAGCAGGAATTTCCTCATTACGTTCCTCCCATGATCGTTGCACGCGGGGCGGACCCGCCCGGGTGTCCGGGTTGGCGCGCCGCAAACCCGGCCGCATCCGCCCCGTCGCCGTCCGGCCCCGGGCTCTCCTCTGCCGCGACCGTGTGAAATCATTCGGTCAGAACGCGGCAGCGGTCAAATCATTTGCGAGGCCGTTTCCATCACCGATGATAGAAAAAGATCGCCTGTTGATGGTTTTCCATCATGCGCGTCACAGGCTTTCAGGCGTGATGATCAGCGCATTCACGAAACGCTGGCCCGGGTTTTCGGCCATGCCATGTTCCAGCACATGCCCGACCGAGCCCAAGAGGTCGGCGGCCAGCGGCTGCAGCGGCGTCGCCATCACCACCGAGACCACGCCCTGCATCATCGCCTGCCGCGATTCGGGCGTCAGCTCATGCACGATCAGCGCCACCTTGCCGCCCAGGCCCAGCTCCTGGATCGCGGCGACGGCACCCTCCATGCCGCCGCCGGCGCAATAGACCCCGGCCAGATCGGGATGGCGGGCGGCGATCTCCAGCGTCGTCTCATAGGTCAACTGCCGGGTTTCCAGGTTGATCATCGTGTCCAGGAACGGAATCTGCGGCGCATATTCGCGGAAATAGCTGCGGAAGCCGGCCTCGCGCAGGTCGTGGCCGTGAAAGCGGTGGCCGCCGATGAACAGCGCGATCTTGCCGTCGCGGTTCATGATGCGATGCATCAGCCAGGCGGCGGTGCGCCCGGTTTTCAGGTTGTTGGTGCCCAGATAGGCCTCGCGCACGCCGGGGGCGAAGTCCGACAGCAGCGAGAACACCGGGATGCCGCGCCCGCGCAGCAGCGCCACGGCCGAGGTGACCTCGTGATGGTCGATGCCGGTCGCGGCCACCGCCTGCACCTTGCCGGCGAAACTGGCGATGGTCTCGGCGAAATCGGCGGGCGACTGGCCGGGCGAAAAGCGCACCGACACGCGCCAGCGCCGCAAGGGGTCGAGCCGGGCGGCCTCTTCCAGCCGGGCGGCGAAATCCTGGTAAAAGGCATGGCGTTCCTTTTGCAGCACCACGCCCAGATGCAGTTCCGGCACATGCGCCAAGGCCCGCGCCCGGATCGCCGGAGCGGCGTGATAGCCCACCGCCTCGGCCGCCTGCGAGACCTTGCGCGCGGTTTCCTCGCGCACCTTGCTGCGGCCGTTCAGCACCCGGTCCACCGTCGCCACGCTGACGCCGGCGGCGCGGGCGACATCCTCGATCGTCGGGCGTCCTGCCATGTTCCCCTCATCGCAATGAAGGGAATGCTGATGGAAATCACGCAGGGATGCAATGGCCCTTAAGTCCGGGGCCGGGGTTCAGCGCTTGCGCACGAACTCGCAGCGCAGGACCAGGCCCTTGATGGTATCGTGGCGGCAGTCGATCTCTTCGGGGTTGTCGGTCAGCCGGATCGACCGGATCACCGTGCCCTGCTTCAGCACCTGGCTGCTGCCGCGCAGCTTCAGGTCCTTGATCAGCACCACCGAATCGCCATCGGCCAGGGCGTTGCCGGCCGAGTCGCGCACCACGACCGCCGTCTCGGCCGCCAGTTCCGAGGCCGGGCGCCATTCGCCGCTGGCCTCGTCATAGACATAGTCCTCGTCCGCCATGGCGATGCCCTTTCGTGAGATGCGCGGGCTTTCCTAGCCTTTTCCGCCGCTTGCGGCAAGGGCGGCGCGGCCTGCGCGCAATTCACGCCAAGATCACAGGCGCCGGTTACGGCTTGGGGCAACCCCAGGCCCCGAAAGGACAACCGCAAGACGATGGAACAACTCTGCCGCCGCAGCCAGGATCTGACCGACAGCTGGCAGCGCCACGACTGGCGCGAAAGCTTCTTTGCCCCCGGGCTGGTCATCCTGCAGGCCCTGACCCATGACGGCCGCACTGCCAGCGGCGCCGGGTTGACCCGCGACGAGGCATTCGACCGCTGCCTTGGCGAGACCGCCGAGATCCTGGCTCTGAACCGCCACCTGCGCCAGGGCGGCCGCTTCGACCCCTGGAGCGACGGGCTGGCCGCGCATCCCGACCCGGCGCAGGCCTGTGCCGCCGCCCGGCTCGAGGCCTGCGAACGCGCCGCGGTGGCCGACTGGTGGCTGGGCCGCGCGCCCGCCGCGCCAGTGTCGGAGTCGTGGATCGCCCAGGCGGGGCTCGGCGCGCGGGTCGAGGCGATGCGCCAGGCCGCCGCCCTGCGCCGGCGCAGCGACTGGTGGCAGATCCGCACCGAGGGCCAGCCCTGCGTGATGATCTGCCGCAGCGTCAGCCTGGAAGGGCAGGACCCGGTGCTGGGCTTCGGCTGCGACGAGGAGCCGGTCGCCGCCGCCGAGAAGGCGCTGCGCGAGCTTCTGCTGATGGAGATGAACCTGATGGAGCTGCTGGCCGCCCGCGCCACCGGCGACGAGCACGGCCCGGGCGAGGTGCGCGCCCGCATCCGCGGCTATGCGCTGCACGCGCCGCGGCTGTTCCCCGCCGCCGCCGAAAGCCTGCCCGCCGCGCCCTGCGCGCTGGTCAGCGATTTTCGCCCGGCCCCCGAATGCCGCGAGATTTCCGAGCCGCGCGCCGAGATCAGCGTCTGGCTTTCGCCGGGCCAGGCCGCATCGGCTCTTTTCAGCGAGGCCACCGGCCTGCCATATTTGTGATGATTCCAGCGCAGGGGGCCCGGGACATGGGGGAAGGCGCGGCCATGGACGGCGAGGACGAGCTCCGGCCAGACCTCTCGGGCTGTCCCTTCGGCTGCGTGCCCGGCCGCGGCCACCTGCGCGCGGGGCGGAACCGCGCGGCGCTGGCCGCGCTGGCCATGGCGCCGGACATGGCGGCCGAGGCCTCGCCGCTGGGCGCCAGCGACGACCGGCGCGACATCGACCAGCGCAAGCCGTGGATCCTGCTGCGCAGCGACCCGCAATGGCGCGCAGCCTGCCTGGCGCGGGTGGCGCATATCCCCTCGGGCTATACCTATCTGGCGCAGCTGATGGGCCATGACATGGGCAGCAGCGTCGAGGCGGCCAGCGTGCCCTGGTCGCGCGGCGCCGAGGACGACACCACAGCCGCCCCGCCGGTGCGCTATAACCTGATCGACAATCCGCTGACGCTGGAGACGGTCTATGGCCCCGGCCCGGCGATGCTGGCGCATGTCTATGACCCGGAGACCTGGCTGTTTCGCCTGACGCCGGGGGCGCGGCTGGCGCGGATCTATGCGCGCGGGCTGAACGCGGTCTCGGACCCCGATCCGCGGCCGATCCGGGCGCTCTACGACGAAAGGAACCGCGACTCGCTGATGCTGCACGAGCTGGTCGTGGCCTGGATGCAATTCCACAACCGCAATGCCCGGGCGTTGATGGCGCAGGGGCTCACGCCCTATCGCGCCTATGTGCTGGCCCGCACCCATGCGGTGCGCTGCTGGCATCGCATCGTGACCGAGGACCTGCTGCCCCGCTTCCTGCACCCCGAGATCGCCGCCCTGCCCGCCCCGCCCCGCGCCTGCGCGCTGGACGAGACCACGCTGCTGCACGGGCTTTGCCGGGCCTTTCACGCCCTGCCGCTGGCCGCCTATGCGCTGGGGCGGTCGGGGCTGCACAACCTCGGCACGCTGCTGAAGCGCGGCTATGCGGTCAGCGAGGCCGAGACCGACTGGCGCATCGACTGGCCGCTGTTCTTCGGCGCCAGGCCCGGCGGTCCGCGCAGCGGCATGTCGGCCAGCGTGGCGCCGGAATTGCGCGCGCCGGTGACGGCGGCGGCGATCATCGCACTGGACACGCAATCCGCCGCCGAGGCCCGGCCGCTGCGCCTGGGCAATGCCCGTATCGGCGCGGCACGGGCCGCGCTGCCCGGCGACTGGCCGGCGCGGCTGACCGCGGCGCGGCTGGCCGCCGATTTCGCCGCCGCCCATCCCGAAGCGCCGGTCGCGCTGGATGCGGACGCGCTGGAATGGGGGCCGCTCTATCAGTTCCTGATGGTCGAGGCACAGGTGCACGGCCAGCAGGGCGGCTTCGGGCCCCTGGGCAGCGCGCTGCTCGCCGCCTCGGTCGCGGGCTCGATCCGGCGCGTGGTCATGGCCGCCGAGGGGCCGCGCGAAGCCGGCCTGCCCCGCCCGGCCAGCATGCTGGAACTCATCAACCTCGTCCGGGAATGACGGAGAACAAGAATGACAGGGAACAAGTACATCATCATCGGGGCCGAGGTCGACCAGGCCGAGGCCTTCCTGCACGACGACGGCAGCATCACCGACAAGAAGGGCGCCGACGGCGTGCCCTTGAACGTCGAATTCATCGGCCGGCTGATGGTCGAGCTGTCGCAACGCGGCAAGTCGGGCGTGCCCAGGGCCGAGCTGGAAGCGCATGAGGACCGGGTGCGGCGCGCTCTGGTGGTGCAGGATTTCTCGACCCAGAGCGGCGGCGCGGCGCTGAGCGATGCCGAGCGCGAGGCGATCCTGGACGGCACCACCGTGCGCATCGAGTTCGAAAGCCGCAGGCGCGGCAGCAAGAAGCCCGACCGCAACACCCGCATCCTGGTGGTGCCCTCGGACGAGACGCTGGCGATCACCGACGCGATGCTGAAGGCACAGGGCGAGGCCGAGGGGTTCCGCCCGCCGCTGTCCTATGAGCTGGACCGGGCGCTGATGCTGGCCAGCATGAAATCCGAGATCCTGGAGATGGTCCGCGAATTCGCGGCCGAGAACCACCCGGACTGGACCTCGGGGCTGCAAGCGGCGCTGGAGGACCACATGGAAAAGGCCATCGCCAGCCGCAGCCAGTTCAAGGACGGCGCCGGCCAGCCGGCCAAGGACGTCAAGAACGAGATCATGCAAAGCCCGCTGCGCGCCTTTCACCGCTCGGTCGGGATCTATGCCACGAACATGTGCCGCTAGGCCGGAAAGCGGCTGCGGGCGGCGGCGACCTGTTCCAGGGTCTGGCGCAGATCCTGGCGCCATTCCTCGCGACGCAGCGGAAACACCGACAGGAACCAGTCCAGCAGCTCGGCCTCGCTTGCCTGCGGCGGGCCGTGCCATTGCCGGCGCAGCTCGGCCAGATAGGCGTGATAGCGGCGGGCGGCGGCCTCGGGGCGGCCCAGCTTCCACAGCGCCGCGCTGTGCCAGCCGCCGACGGTCGGCATCAGCGCGCCCCGCCCCTCGCATTGCATTGCCGTCGAGGCATGGTCGCCGCGCAGATAGTCCACCGCCGCCAGATAGATCTGGTGGAAGGGCTCCATGACCTCGGCATGGCTGCGCGCCTCGGCCGCCAGCGTGCCGGCCTTGGCCAGATCGCCCGCGAAGGCGAAGCCAAGCGCGCAGGAGGCCAGCGTCAGCGGGCTGTTGCGGTTCAGGTTCAGCGCTTGGTCGAAATGGAACTCGGCCAGGTCGAAATAGCCCAGGTGGCAGAAGCACCAGGCCAGCACGCGATGCGCCCGCGTGTCCAGGGGATCGGCCGAGACCGCGACGATGGCGTGATGCATGGCGTCGCGCTTCAGCTCCTCGGTCTGGAAGGTGCCGGGCAGCAGGACGTGGCGCACGTTCAGCGCCCCGGCCAGTTCCGCATGGGCGGCGCCGAAACGCGGCGCCTCCTCGGTGATCTGGCGCAGGATCGCCAGCGCCTCGGCCTCGGTCTCGGGCGACCAGCGGTCCAGGAGCGCCTGCGCCTTGAGCCAGCTGTCATAGATGCCCGAGCCTGAATCGGCCAGCGCCCGGTCCGAGACCACCACCGACAGCGCATTGGCGATGTTCGACAGCAGGATGCGCACCTTGCCTTCCCAGTCGGTCTGCGGCTGGTCGACCCATTCCGACCAGACCAGCTGACCGCCGGCGCCGCGCTTGACCTCGACGAAAAGCCGCAGGCTGCCCGCCAGGTAGAAGGCTTGCAGGGTGACGCGGATCTGCGCCGGTTCGGGCCCGTCCTCGATGATCGACCATTCGCGGAACCGCGCCATGCGCATGCGCAGGTCGGAAAACAGCACGTTGACCAGGCTTTCCTGCGCCTGCGCCTCGCCCTCGACCGGTGCCAGCGTGACGGAAAGCCCGACCTGCGGCGCCCGCTCACCCGTCTGGGCGTGGCGGGTGCCGCCGGCGGGGTCCAGCTTGATCGCGGCAAGAAGCTCGACCGTCTCGGCCTCGGGCTCCTGGTCGAAGGCCTCGTCGAGATGGGCGTAAAGCGTATTGTAGCGCTCGATGGCCCGGGTGGCGTGGCCGGCCTGCCAGTCGAGCCGCATCAGGAGCCGCGTCGCCGCCTCGTTCGAGGGTTCCAGCGCCGTGGCGAATTCCGCCAGCGCGCGCTGCGCCTCGGGCTGGCCGGTGCCCAGTTCCGCCAGCCGGCGGTCCAGCACCTGGCGCACGGCCGCCAGCAGGCCCGCGCGGGTGATGGCGAGCCAGCTGTCGAACGAGGCGCTGGTGCCTTCCAGCTGCACGGTCTGGTCGATCAGCAGCCGGACGCGCGCGACCTCCTCGGCGTTCCAACCCGGCCCGGACAGCGGCGCGGCCAGCGCCTCGGCCAGCACGAAGCCCGGCGGCAGGCGCAGCGCGATCTCGCCGGCGCTGGTCTCCAGCGACAGGCCCGGGATCTCCTCCATGGCGCGGCGGATATGCTTGACCGCCTGGCGATAGGAGGCCGAGGCCTTGTGCTCCTCGGATTGCTGCCAGAACAGGTCGGTGACCTTTTCGGTGCGATGCACCGGCGCGCGGTCGGCCAGCAGGAAATACAGCAGCGCCCGGGCCTTGCGCAGGCGCAGGGAGTCCAGAAGCCGCAAGAGATCGTCGAGCCGCATCCGATACCCATGCCAGACAGTCACGCGCTTTCGTCATAGCGCAGGCATCGGCGCGGGTCCATTGCGGCGCGGCCCGCCCGCGCAGGGCGGGCGGCGGATTGCCGCGGATCAGGGCTGCGCCGGCACCGGCCTGCGCGGCACCCGCGCAAACATCACCACATTGCCCAGCATGGCAAGCCCCAGGCCGACGAAGCCGGTCCAGTGCCAGACATAGCCCTCGAACAGCGTCGAGAGGACCAGCGCCACGATCGGGAACAGCACCGTCGCATAGGCGGCGCGGGACGAGCCGATGCGCGCCACCATCAAGAGATAGGTGGTGAAGGCCAGCACCGAGCCGGGCAGCGCCAGGTAAAGCAGCGCGCCCAGATAGCGGGCATCGGGCGGCGCCACCACGGGCGTGCCGGTCAGCGCGATCAGCCCGGCCAGCGCCAGCGCGCCATAGGCCATGCCCCAGGCGGTGGCGATGCTGGGCGGCAGCCCGGCCGCGCTGTTCCTGCGCGAGACCATGTTGCCCAGCGAAAAGAACATGGTGCCAAGCCCGGCCAGCGCCAGCCCGCGCAGCGTGCCCGCCGCCTCGGCCTGGGCGAGGTCGCCGCCGAAGAGCAGCGCCACCCCGCCCGCGCCCAGCATCGCCGCCAGCACCGTCCGCCCCGAGATCGCGTCGCCGAAGAAGATCCGCGCATTCACCGCGTTGAAGATCGAGGCCAGCGAGAACACCACCGACAAGAGCCCGGACGGGATGTATCGGGCCGAGGCATAGAAGCACAGGAAGTTCAGGCAGAACAGGCACAGCGCCTGCGCCAGGACCCAGGGCTGGTCGCGCCGGCTTGGCAGCCGCAACCGGCCAAGCGCCGCCAGCAGCACCAGATAGACCGCCCCCGCCAGCGCGAAGCGATAGAAGACCGAGACCAGCACCGGCACGGGGCCGACCTGGAAGGCGATGGCGATCCAGGTCGAGCCCCAAATCAGGACGGTGGTGGCGAAAAGCAGCAGGTTCATGGGCGTTCTCGTGGGCAGTTCGTTGGCAGTTCGGTGGCAGTTCGGTGGCAGTTCGGCGCGACACTAGCGCGCCGCGGCCGGGCGGGATTGCACGATCTTGCGGCGATCCGCCGGCCGGCCTCATGGGCAGGCGCATTTCCCGCTTTCCGCGCCGCGCGCCCGGGCCTAGTTTCGCGCCATGACCGACCAGTCGCTGCCCATCTCGGCCTATCTCGCGCGCGCACCGCATGCGCGCAGGCTGGGCCATGTCGAGCTGGGCTTCGGCTGCTCGGCCACGGTCTGGCAGAACCGCGATGCCCGCATCCGCTATGACGATCCGCAGGGCCATACGCTGAGCTTCTATACCCGGGGCGGCGGCGGCACGCGCCGGCTGGACCGGGACGGCGCCGCGGCGGGACCGGGCTGGCCGGGGGCGGTCTGCCTGATGCCGCAGGGCCAGGCCTCGGAATGGCAGATCGGCGCCAGTTTCGAATTCGTGCACCTGCACCTGCCCGACGAGGCGCTGCGGCGCAGCTTCGCCAGCACCTGCGACCGCGACGCCCGGCTGCTGCAACCGGCCGACCTGACCTATGTCGAGGCCCCGGCGCTCGCCGCGCCGTTTCGCGCGCTGCATGACGCGACCCGCGCCGGCGCCCGGCTGGCGGCCGAGGGCGCCATGCACGACATCCTGGGCCTGGTCTTCGCCGACCGCCGCTATGGTGCCGGGCTGCGCCTGCCGCTGACCGGCGGCCTTGCGCCGCGGCGGCGCCGGCTGGTGCTGGACCATATCGAGGCGCACCTGTCCGGGCCGCTGCATCTGCACGAGCTGGCGGCGCTGGCCGGGCTGAGCCCGTTCCATTTCCAGCGCAGCTTTCGCGCCAGCTGCGGGGTGTCGCCCCATCGCTGGATCGCGGCCCGGCGCATCGAAAGGGCGCGGTGGCTGCTCGGCTCGGGCGCGCCGCTGGCACGCATCGCGCTGGATTGCGGCTTCGACAGCCAGAGCCATTTCACCCGCGTCTTCAAGGCCGCCATGGGCCTGACGCCCGGCGGCTATCGCGCCGCGCTGGGCACCGCCCGGGCCTCGCGCGCGACGTAAATCTGCCACAGGCCGGGCCGGATCATGTTACCGCAACCGGCTTTCGGTGAAGCAGCAGGCGCGTTGCGCGTGGCGCGCTGGCTGAATTGGGTATTTGGGGAGCAAAGAAGCGGCCGGCTTTCGCGCGGAGAAAAGGGAACGGCCAGCCGGGTGGGGCTGGCCGTCGGTCGTTCGGGGCTGGCGGGCGGCCTAGAAGCTGCGCGAGAGCGAGAGCTTGAGGTTGCGGCCGGGCGCCGGACCGGTGAGCCAGGTCGCGGGGGTGTAGTCGCGGTCGGTGACGTTGTCGACGCCCACATGGACCTCGACGCCTTCGAACTGGCCGCCCTGCGCTTTCCAGGTCGCGAAGATGTCGTGCACGCCATAGCCCGCGCGGCGATCCCCCTCCGGCTTGTCGCGGCCCGCGGCGAGCGTGCTGCGCAGGCCGATGCGCCAGGCGTCGCTGGCCTGCCAGATCGCCGAAAGCGTCAGCCGGTTGTTCGGCAGCGTGTCGAGGTCGGCGCCGTCCTGGTCCTCGCCATTCACCACCGAGACCGCGGCGCCCAGCTCCCAGGCCGCGATGGAATAGCTGGCCGCGATCTCGCCGCCGCGCAGATAGGCGCGGTCGATGTTGACATAGGCCGGCGTCGGGGCCGGCGCGTTGGTGCGCATGATCATGTCGTCGATATGGTTGCGGAACAGCGTGAGCTTCAGCACCGCCTCGTCATCCGCGGCCAGCAGGCCGCTGCCGCGATAGGACAGGCCCAGCTCGATGTTCTTGCCCTTCTCGTCCTTCAGGTCGCCCGAGGGCGCGCCGCCCATGAAGCTGTCGTAGAGCTCGTCCACCGTCGGCATGCGGTTCACGAAAGCGACCGAGCCAAAGACCGACAGGCTGTCGTTCAGCCGGTAGATGGCAGCGACCTGCGGCTCGATGGATTCCGAACTGTAGGCGTCATCCGTGACCGTGACCGAGGATTTCGGCTCGGTGCGCTGCTTTTCGTAGCGCAGGCCGGAGTTGACCGTCAGATTGCCCCAGGTCAGCTCGGACAGCGCATAAGCACCCCAGCTGCGGGTATAGGCCTCGGGGTGCGAGCTTGACGGCACGCTGGACGAGCGGTCCTGCTTCAGCACCTCGGCGCCGGTGGTCAGGTGATGGTCGTAGCCGGCGCCCGACAGGTCCGCGACGTTGCGCAGCTTGAACTTCCACAGCCGGTAGTCGCGCGCGCCCAGAAGCGAGTCCATGATCGGCTCGTCCGGGTCGTTGTCCTGCCGCACGTCCTTGAGCGTGTTGGTATAGGACAGCGTCGCCGTCAGGTCGACATAGCGGTTGTCCTGCGGGTTCCATCCCCAGATCAGCCGCGCGGTCTGGTCGCGGGTGGTGATGTCGCCGACGCCCCAGCCGGGGAAGCCCGGGAACAGCCCGGCCTGCGCGCCTTCGAGCTGGTTGAAGTCCTGGTCGTCGCCCTTGGCCTCGAGATGCTGGTAGGAGAAGGCGACATATTGGTCGCCGAAGGTTTTCTTCGCCTTCAGCAGCAGGTTGGGCGTCTTGGAATTCGCGCGCACCGTGGTGTTGCCGTCGGCGGCCTCGGTGTCGCCCAGCTTGCGCCAGGCGAAGGCGGCCAGGGCCTCGAAATCCTCGGCAGGACGCCAGCCAAGCGCGACGCTGCCCAGCACGGTGTCGGGGTTGCTGGCATAGCCCAGCTTGGCCTTGCCGCCGAAACTCTTGCCGGGGGCGATCAGGTCGCTGGCCTCGATCGTCTCCATGGCGATGACGCCGCCGAGCGCGCCCGAGCCGTAGAGCGTGGAGGAGCCGGGACCGCGCAGCACCTCGACCTGGCGCAGGAAATCCGGTTCGACGAACAGCGCGCCCTGACGGTAGGATTCGTAGTATTTCTTTTCGCCGTCGATCAGCTGGACGATGCCGGCCTCGGAGGCGGCGGCGCTGGACGAGCCGAAGCCGCGGATGTTGAAACCCTGGCCGAAGAAGCTGCCCGAGCCGACGCCGGCGACGCCCGGCACGGTCGAGAGCACCTCGCCGATATGGGTCGCCTCGATGTCGTCGAGCTGCTGGCCGTCCACGACCGAGACGGATTGCGGCACCTCGGAGGCGACCTTGGGCTTGCCGGCGCGCAGCACCAGCTGGTCCAGCACGAAGGTTTGCGGCGCGGCGTCCTGCGCCCAGGTCGGGCCGGCGAGCGTCAGGGTGGTCAGGCAGGTCGAGCCGGCAAGCAGCGCGCCCAGAAACAGGTGGCGTGGCATCATGTCCCCGTGGTCTTGTCAGGAAAGTTACGGCTGGCCACGGGGCCGGCATCTTGCGCTGGGTAAATTAATCCTAGTAAATCTGTCAATGATTCCCTGCCGATCATCCCGGGCGCCGGCCCGGGAGCAATCCAGTGAAAGGCCCGAGCATGAGCCCATATTCCCCCGAAGACCTGCGCCGCCTGGCGGCCGAGGACGCGGGCCGTCCCTTCGACCTGGCCGAGCGCCTGGGTGTGCCCGAAGCGGCGCTGGTCGCGGCCGAGACCGGGCGCGGCACCACCCGCATCGACGCCACGCCCGGCCGGCTGATCCCGATGGTGCAGGCCCTGGGCGAGGTCATGGCCCTGACCCGCAACCGGTCCTGCGTGATCGAGAAACTCGGCACCTACAACGAGTTCCACGACGGCGAACATGCCGCGATGACGGTGGACCACGAGATCGACCTGCGCATGTTCCCGCGCCATTGGGTGCATGGCTTTGCCGTCGAGAAGGCGGGCGATGCCGGCATCCGCCGCTCGATCCAGGTCTTCGACGCGGCCGGCGATGCGATCCACAAGATCCACCTGCGCGAGGGCTCGGACCTGGGCGCCTGGGCCGCGCTGAAGCAGGCGCTGGCGCTGCCGGAGCAGTCCGACAGCATCGAATTTGCCGCGCGCGCGCCGGTCGAGCCGGCCAAGGCCGCGCCCGAGCGGGTCGAGGCGCTGCGCCGCGAGTGGTCCGAGATGACCGACACGCATCAGTTCAACATCCTGATCCGCCGGCTGAAGATGAACCGGCTGGGTGCCTATCGCAGCATCGGCGCGCCCTTCGTGCGGCCGCTTTCGGTCGAGGCGGTGCCGGCGCTGATCGAGCGCGTGCAGGCCGAGGGCTGCGGCGTGATGATGTTCGTCGGCAACCAGGGCTGCATCGAGATCCATTCGGGCCGGTTCGAGACGCTGCGGCCGATGGGGCCCTGGCTGAACGTGATGGACCCGCGCTTCAACCTGCACCTGCGCGGCGACCATGTCGCCGAGGTCTGGGCGGTGGAAAAGCCGACCAAGCGCGGCCCGGCGATCTCGGTCGAGGCCTTCGACGCCGAGGGGGCGCTGATCTTCCAATGCTTCGGACTGCGGCCCGAAAAGGGCGGCGACGCGGCGCAATGGGCGGCGCTGGTCGAGACCCTGCCGGCGCTGGCCGAGGCCGCGGCATGACACGGCTGGCCCTGCTCGCGCTGCTGCTGGCCGGGACCGCCCATGCGCAATCCTGGCCCGAGGCCAGGCGCGTGCTGCCGCTGGGCGGCTCGGTGACCGAGATCGTCTATGCCTTGGGCGAACAGGACCGGCTGGTCGGGCGCGACACCACCTCGAACTGGCCGCCCGAGGCGAATGCCCTGCCCGATGTCGGCTATGTGCGGGCGCTGGCGCCGGAAGGGGTGCTGTCGGTCTCGCCCGACCTGATCATCGCCGAGGATGGCGCCGGCCCGCCCGAGGCGGTTTCGGTGCTGAAGGCCGCGGGCGTGCCCTATGTCACGGTGGACGAGAGCTATGACGCCGAGGGGGTGCTGAAAAAGGTCGACGCGGTCGCCGGCGCGCTGGGCGTCGCCGAAAAGGGCCGCGCGCTGCATGAGAAGCTGGCGGCCGACCTGAAGGCGGCGGCGGAACGTTCGGCCACCGTCGGCACGCCGAAGAAGGTGCTGTTCGTGCTGTCCCTGCAAGGCGGCCGCGTGATGGCGGGCGGCACCGGCACCGCCGCCGACGGCATCATCCGCCTGGCCGGCGCGGAAAACGCCATGGCGCAGATACAGGGCTACAAGCCCCTGACCGACGAGGCGGTGATCCAGGCGGCGCCGGACGTGATCCTGATGATGCGGCGCGGCGACGACAAGGCCGATGCCGAGGCCAATGGCGGCAACAGCCACGCGGCGGCGAAACAGGCGGCGCTGGCCATGCCGGCGCTGGCCCAGACCCCGGCCGGCCGCGACGGCGCGCTTGTGATGATGGACGGGCTGAAGCTGCTCGGCTTCGGGCCGCGCACCGGCGAGGCCGCGGTCGAGTTGCACGACCTGATCTATACCGGGTCGTGATGGTGGCCTTGCACCCCGAAGGCGCGCGCATCGAGGGCGACCGCGGCCCGCGCGCGCGCCGGCTGTGCCTGGCGCTGGCGGTGCTGCTGGTGGCGGTGGCGCTGGTCTCGCTGGGCTGGGGCGCCTCAGGCACCTCGCTCATGCGGGCCATGTCGGACTGGCTGGCCGGGCGCGAGCTGGCGGTGCAGGACCGGGTGGTGCTGATGGACATCCGCCTGCCGCGCGTGCTGATGGGCATGGTCGTCGGCGCCTCGCTCGCGGTCTCGGGCGCGGTGATGCAGGGGCTGTTTCGCAACCCGCTGGCCGATCCGGGCATCGTCGGCGTCAGCGCCGGCGCCTCGCTGGCGGCGATCTGCGCCATCGTGCTGGGCGCGGCGCTGCCCGCCGGGATCGCGGCGCTGTTCGGCTGGTATCTGGTGCCGGTCGCGGCCTTTTTCGGCGGCTGGGTCACGACGCTGCTGCTGTACCGCATCGCCACGCGGCGCGGCCGCACCTCGGTCGCGACCATGCTGCTGGCCGGGATCGCGCTCGGGGCGATCATGGGGGCATTTTCCGGGCTCCTGGTGTTCCGCGCCACCGATGCCGAGCTGCGCGACCTGACCTTCTGGGGCCTGGGCTCGCTGGCCGGGGCGAACTGGCCCAAGCTGATCGCCGGGGCGCCGATCATGATGCTGGCGCTGGTCTTTGCGCCCACGCTGGCGCGCGGCCTGAACGCGCTGGCTCTGGGCGAGGCCGCCGCCGGCCATGTCGGCATCCGCGTGCAGCGGGTCAAGAACCTGGCCATCCTGACCGTCGCCGGCGCCACCGGCGCCGCGGTCGCGGTCTCGGGCGGGATCGGCTTCGTCGGCATCGTGGTGCCGCATCTTCTGCGGCTGATCAGCGGGCCGGACCACCGCTGGCTGCTGGTCAACTCGGCGCTCCTGGGGGCGATCATGCTGCTGGGCGCCGACATGGTCAGCCGCACCGTGGTCGCGCCGGCCGAACTGCCCATCGGCATCGTCACCGCCATCATGGGCGGGCCGTTCTTCCTGTGGATCCTGTTGCGCAATCGCGGAGTGCTGGACCTGTGAGCCTGATCGCCCGCGACATTAGCGTCAGCCTAGGCCGGAAGCCGGTGCTGCACGGCGTCAGCCTGACCGCCCGTGCGGGTCAGGTCACCGCCATCGTCGGCCCGAATGGCTCGGGCAAGACCACCCTGATGCGCTGCCTGACCGGCGAGCTGGCCTGCAAGGGCCGGATCAGCCTGGGCGATCGCGACCTTGCCGCCATGCCGCCCGAGGAACAGGCCCGGCGCCGGGCGGTGCTGCCGCAGGCGGCGGCGCTGTCCTTTCCCTTTACCGTGGCCGAGGTGGTCCGCATCGGGTTGGAAGCGCGCGGCGAGCGGGCCGAGGCGCTGGTCCCGGCCGCGCTGGCTGCGGTGGACCTGCCCGGTTTCTCGGGCCGGCTCTATCAGGAACTGTCGGGTGGCGAGCAGCAGCGCGTGCAGCTGGCCCGCGTGCTGGCCCAGGTCTGGCAGCCGGTCGACGAGACGGGGCCGCGCTGGCTGCTGCTGGACGAGCCAGTCAGCAGCCTCGACATCGCGCATCAGCTGGCGGTGATGCGGCTTGCCGCCGATTACGCTAGGCGCGGCGGCGGCGTGGTCGCGGTGCTGCACGACCTGAACCTGACCGCGCTTTTCGCGCAGAACCTGCTGCTGATGAGCGGCGGGCGCGTGCTGCATCAGGGTCCCGCGGCCGAGGTCCTGACCGACGAGCTGCTGTCGCGGGCCTATGGCTGCCGGCTGCGGGTGAACGCCGTGCCGGACAGCGGCATCTGGGTGCTGCCCCACGCCGCCGCCTAGGGCGCCTCGGCCTCGCGCACGGCGATGCGGGCCATCTCGAGGATGGCCTCGCGCGTCTCGGCCACGGCGATGAAGCGGCCGTTGTGGCAGAAGCGCGCGCCCGGCACGCCCGAGGCGGCTTCCAGCGCCGCATCGGTCAGCCCGGCCCAGGCCTCGGGCAGGTCGGCACGCTGCGCGAAGCCGTCCTCGGCCTTGCGGATCCCGGTCAGCGCCCAGTCGCGCTCGCGCGGGTGGATGACGAACAGCAGGTGATCGGCGCCCGCCTTCTCGATGGCGGCGCGAAACGGCATGCCCTGCGGCAGTTCCAGCACCCGCGCGGTGCCGGCATCGACGATGGCGCGCAGCACGACGGCCTCGGCCCGGGCCTTGGCGGCCTTGCGGCGGATGCTGGCCTCGATGAAGGCCTGCGCGATGGCCTGGGCATGGGCAAAGGCTTGGCTCTCGGCCTGCGGGTCGGGATCGTCGAAGACCGGCTTCAGGCTTTCCAAGAGCATCGGCAGGGTCAGGTCGGCCAGCAGCGGCCCGGCGGTCGAGGGGTCCAGCGCGCCATTGTCCATCAGGTCGATCGGCAGCACGAAGCCCGCGTCGAAATCGGCATGGATCGCCTCGACATCCGGCTCGGGCACCGCCAGGGCACGCAGGTAGCCGCGGCCGAAATGCCGCCAGACCAGCCCGAAGGAACTGAGCGGCCGGCCATCCTCGCGCAGCGGCGCCGGGCGCTGGTGATGGTCGAAGACCCCGGCCTGCGCGTCATAGGCCCGGCCGACGTCATAGATGAGCCGGTCGGGGGCGGGCGTGATCCAGGCCGCGTCGCGGCTGCGCACCAGCCGGGCGTCCGGGAACAGCCGCGCCAGGATCACCGTCGACAGCAGCTCATCGGCGTGAAAGCCGCCGGAATGGGTCACGAGAAAGGAAATGGTCATGGAATGCGGCCCTTGAAGGTCAGACGCGGCCCCGGATGGCGCGCCGCCTGCCCTTAGCCGAAAAATCCCCGGCGCGGAATGGCCGTCCGCGTCACTCGGCCAGCAGTTCCGTGTCCCAGTAAAGATAGTCCATCCAGCTTTCATGCAGGTGGTTCGGCGGAAAGCGCCGGCCGACGGCATGCATTTCCTCGGGGCTGGGCCGGCGCGGCGGCTGGCGCAGCGTCAGCCCGGAATGGCGCAGCGACTTGTTGGCCTTTTTCAGGTTGCAGGGCGAACAGGCCGCCACGACGTTTTCCCAGCTGGTCACCCCCCCGCGCGAGCGCGGGATGACGTGGTCGAAGGTCAGATCGCCCTTGGCGCCGCAATACTGGCAGCAGAATTCGTCCCGCAGAAAAAGATTGAAGCGCGTGAATGCCACGCGCTTCTGGGGTTTGACGAAATCCTTCAGCACCACGACCGAGGGGATGCGTATGCTTTGCCTCTGGCTTCGCACCACCTCGTCATATTCGGCGATGATCTGCACCCTGTCGAGAAACACCGCCTTGATCGCCTCCTGCCAGGGCCAGAGCGACAGGGGGTAATAGCTCAGCGGTCGGAAATCGGCGTTCAGCACCAATGCGGGATGTTGGCGCAGGCTTGAGGGTTCCCGCACGAACTGCGTTCGAAAATCGCCGTGGTCATCCAGCATCGGCACCTCGTTTCGCCCTGCCCGGAACTCGTCGTCTTCTGGTGCCCCGACTATATATCGCGGCGATGGGCTGACAAGTCCCCGAATATATGCCCGGGCATCAATTAAACGCGGGCCGTGACGCGGATATGACAGGGGCTAGTGCGGCGAGGCGATCTTCAACAGCACCAGTCCCGACAGGATCAGCACCGCCGCGACCAGGCGCAGAGGGTCGCTGGATTCGCCCAGCAGGACGATGCCGGCCACGAACGAGCCGACCGCGCCGATGCCGGTCCAGATCACATAGGCCGTGCCCAGCGGCAGCACCTTCATCGACAGCGACAGGAACCAGAAGCTGACCAGCATGGTGCCCAGGGTCACGGCGGTATAGATCGGCCGGCTGAAGCCTTCGGACTGCTTCATGGCATAGGCCCAGACCACCTCCAGCAGCCCCGCAACGATCAGATAGATCCACGCCATGCCGTCCCCTCTTTTCCGCGCCGCTCTGGCCGCCATGGGAAATTACTGGCAAGATGGCGGGCATGACGCAACCGCCTTCCCTACTCGGCACCCTGGAATCCGCGCTTTACGCCGAGGATCTGGACGCGGCCGCCCGCTTCTGGACCGGGGTGATCGGTCTGCCGGAAATCGCCCGCGTGCCGGGCCGGCACGTGTTCTTTCGCTGCGGCGCGCAGGTGCTGCTGGTGTTCCGGGCCGAGGCGACCCGGCAGCCGCCGAAAGCCGGCGCCCGCCTGCCGGTACCGCCGCATGGCAGCGACGGCGCGGGGCATTTCTGCATGGCGGCACGCCCCGGCGACCTGGACGCCTGGCGCGCGCATCTGGAAGCGGCGGGGATCGGGATCGAGGCCGACTTCATCTGGCCCCAAGGCGGCCGGTCGCTGTATTTCCGCGACCCGGCCGGGAATTCCATCGAGATCGCCGATCCGGCGATCTGGGACTAGGGCGACGCTCTCAGCGCCGGGCGCGCACGGCCACGCGCTGCGGTTGCGGTGCCAGGAGATGCGAGGCCGCCAGGCCAGCCGGGATCAGGGCAATAGCGGTCATCCAGAACAGGGTCATCGGATTCTCCTCGTCTTCCTCGATTCGAAGGTAGGGTCTGCGCCCGGTTTCGCAAGTGCGAAATCGCTCAAACCTTCACGACTTGGCGGCAAGCCGCTCTTTCAGGAAGGCCAGCGCCACCGACAGCCCATCGGGCGAGATGCCGTGCGGCGTGCCCTTCATGACATGGCCATAGACGGTGAAACCGGCCGCTTGCAGCGCCTCACCGGCGATCCCCATGCTCTCGAAGGGCACCACCGGATCCTGGTCGCCGTGCAACAGCAGGATCGGCGGCCTGGTCCTGGCCTCGCCCGCCTTCTCGGGCTCCATCAGCCGGCCCGAGAAGCCGACGACGCCGGCAAGCTCCGGCTCGCGCTGCGGCGCCACGGCCAGCGCCATCATCGTGCCCTGCGAAAAGCCGACCAGCGCCAGCCGGTCGGAGCTCACGCCCTCATCCGCCAGCACCTTGTCGAGAAAGGTGTTGATGTCATCGAAGGATTGCGCGGCCGAGGCGCGGGCCTGATCCTCGCTGGAGCCATCCATCCAGGGGATCGGAAACCATTGATAGCCCATCGGATTGTTGACGCAGGGCTCGGGCGCGTTCGGGGCATAGAAGGCGGTCCCGGGCAGATGCGGCGCCAAGGGATCGGCAAGGCCCAGCAGGTCGGCGCCATCGGCGCCATAGCCGTGCAGGAACACCACCACGGAATCGGCCTTTTGCGGCCCCTTGCGTTCGGATTTCAACTCGCGCGGCATGTTTCCCCCTTAGCGGACGCCCTCGCGCCCCTTCGCGACCCGGTAATAGGCCCAGAGCGCCCGGGCCGCAACCGCGCGCCATGGCCGCCAGGGCTCGGCCAAGGCGAGCAGCGCCGCCGGGCCGGGGCGTTCCGGCAGGGCGTAGAGCAGCCGCGCCGCCTCGGCCAGGGCAAGGTCGCCGCCGGCGAGGACGTCCGGCCGGCCCAAGGCGAATTTCAGGTAGATCTCGGCGGTCCAGCGGCCGATGCCCGGCAGGGCGGTCAGGCGGGCCACGGCCTCGTCGTCCGGCAGGGCGCGCAGGCCGGGCCAATCCACCCCGGCCGTGGCGATGCCGCGCAAATAGCGGATCTTGGGCCGCGACAGGCCGGCGGCACGCAGCGCCTCGTCATCGGCGCTCGCGATCGCCGCCTCGCTGTCGAGACCCGCGGCCGCCATCCGGCCCGCGATGGCCGCAGCGGCGGCGGTCGAGATCTGCTGGCCCAGCACCGCATCGCGCAGCGCCCCGAAACCCTCGGGCCAGCGCCGCAGCGGCAGCGGCAGCAGCGCCGGCAATTCCCGCGCCCAGACCGGGCAGACCCGCATCAGATGCGCCGCGCCCTCGTCCAGGTCGGCGGGGCCGCGGATCTCGCGCATCAGATCTGGTCCTCGCCGCTCAGATGCGCCTCCTCCTTGAGCCGGGTCTCGAAAGCCATGGAGATATGGTGCCTAAGCGCCTGTTCCGCAGCACTTTCGTCGCGCCGCCCGATGGCATCGACAATGGCCTGGTGCTCCTCCAGCGAGATCGCGTCGCGGCCCTTGGCGGCCAGCGTGGTGCGCGCCATCAGCGCCATGCTGCGATGCACCAGGTCCAGTTGCTGCACCAGGTAGCGGTTGTGCGAGGCCAGGTGCAGCTGGTGGTGAAAGCGGCGGTTGGTGCGCGCCAGCTGCTGCGGATCGCCCAGGATCTTGCGGTCGTCCTCGACCATGCCGGCCAGTACGCGGATCTCTTCCGGCGTGGCGTGGCGGGCTGCCAGTCGCGCGGCCAGCGCCTCGAGCTCGGCGCGCACGGTGTAAAGCTCGGCCAACTGGTTGTGGTCCAGCGTGGCGACGATCAGGCTGCGGCCGTCGCGCTTCAGCATCGACTGGGTCTCAAGCCGCTGCAGCGCCTCGCGCACCGGGGTGCGGGAGACGCCGAAACGCTCGGCCAGTTCGGATTCGACCAGCCGGTCGCCGGGGCGATAGCTGCCGTTGTCGATGGCCGAAAGGATCAGGGAATAGGCGTCTTTCATCCGCGCACGATTCCCCCTTGGCGCGGCGATTGCAAGCGCCATGCCGTGGGTTTAGGCATGGGCCATGGATTTTCGGCATGTCACCACCTGGATCTTCGATCTGGACCATACGCTTTACGCGCCCGAAGTGCGGCTGTTCGCCCAGATCGAGCGGCGCATGACCGCCTATGTCATGCGCACGCTGGGCGTGGCCGAGGCCGAAGCCAGCCGGCTGCGCGAGCATTACTGGCGCCAGCACGGCACCACGCTGGCCGGGCTGATGGCCGAGCATGGCGTCGAGCCCATGGCCTATCTGCGCGACGTCCACGACATCGACTTCAGCGCGCTCAGCCCCGATCCCGAGCTGGCGGCGCTGATCCGCGCCCTGCCCGGCCGCAAGATCGTGCATACGAACGGCGACACCGCCTATGCCGCCCGCGTGCTGGACCACCGCGAGCTGACGGTCTTCGACGCGATCCATGGCGTCGATACCGTGGATTTCCACCCCAAGCCCGATGCGCGCGCTTATGCCGCAGTCCTGGCGGCCGAGGGTTTCGACCCGGCCGAGGCCGCCATGTTCGAGGACGACGCCCGCAACCTCCTGGTGCCGCACCGGCTGGGAATGCAAACGATTCTGGTCGGTTGCGGTCGGCACGGCCCGGATGCGCTGGCGGCGGATCGCCCGGACGAGCCGCATGTCCGCCACCGCACGCTGGATCTGACCGGCTTCCTGCGGGACTTGTCCCGCGACCGCGTCGCGGTATGATCGCGGCTCACCCGACACGACGACCCAGGAAGCGCGCCATGACCGACAGCCCAGCCGACGAACTCGCCGAACGGCGGACCGCCCGATTTCTGTTCAGCTTCGCCCTCGTGCTGGTGCTCGCCTGCGTGGTCGGATTCGCGCTCTGGGGCCTGCCGGCACTGGCGATGATCGGCTTGGCCGCGACCGTTCTGGTCTATGGCATGCTCGCGGCCTACGCGGCCGGATTCTGATACCGAAAGCAGGGCCATGCGCATCGAGGATACCGAGATCCTGGTCTCCGGCGGCGGCATCGCCGGCCTGATCGCCGCGGCGGCCTTCGGCAGCGCCGGCCATGCGGTCACCTGCGTCGATCCCGCCCCGCCGGTGACCGAGGAATCGGCCGAGGGCGCCGACCTGCGCACCACCGCCTTCCTGCATCCCTCGATCGCCGTCCTGTCCGCGGCGGGGCTGTGGGAGCGGCTGGCCCCGCATGCCACGCCCCTGCAGGTCATGCGCATCATCGACGCCGGCGGCAAGCGCGCGCAGGCCCGGCTGACGCGCGACTTCGACGCGGCCGAGATCTCGGACCAGCCCTTTGGCTGGAACCTGCCGAACTGGCTCTTGAAACGGGAAATCTCGGCCCGGCTGGCCGGGTTGCAGAATGTCCGCGTCCTGTCCGGCACCGGCACGGCGGGCCTGCTGGCCCGCGATACCGAGGCCCTGGCCACGCTGAGCGACGGCAGCCAGCTGCGCGCCCGGCTGGTCATCGGCGCCGACGGCCGCAACTCGGCGGTTCGCCAGGCGCTCGGCATCGGCACGCGCACGCTCCGCTATGGCCAGAAGGCGCTGGCCTTCGCCGTCACCCACGAGCGCCCGCATGAGAATGTCTCGACCGAGATCCACCGCTCGGGCGGCCCCTTCACGCTGGTGCCGCTGCCCGACCGCGACGGCAGGCCCAGCTCGGCCGTGGTCTGGATGGAGCGCGGCACCGAAACCGCCCGGCTGCGCGCCCTGCCCCGCGCGGCGTTCGAGGCCGAACTGAACCAGCGTTCGGCCGGGGTGCTGGGCCACCTGATCCAGGCGACGCGGCTGACGGAATGGCCGATCATCAGCCAGATCGCCGACCGTTTCACCGGCCCGCGCACGGCGCTGATCGCCGAGGCCGCGCATGTCGTGCCGCCCATCGGCGCCCAAGGGTTGAACATGAGCCTCGCCGATCTCGCCGCCCTGGTCGATCTATCCGCGGGTGATCCGGGCAGCGCCGCCTCGCTCGACGCCTATGAGCGCCGCCGCCGCCCCGAGGCGCTGGCCCGGCTGATCGGCATCGACGCGCTGAACCGCGCCAGCATGATCTCGGCCCGCCCCCTGCGCGACCTGCGCGCCGCGGCCCTGGGCGGGCTTTACGCCGTCGCCCCGGTGCGCCGCATCATGATGCGGGCCGGTCTGGGCGTGAACTGATCGGCTTTCTCTGTTTTTCAAATACCCATCTTTTCAACCGAGCCGACGGTCGCAGGGGTATTTTAGAAACAGAGAAAGCCTTTCCGGCGCCCCATGGCATCCGTCGCCGCGATCTGCCACATATCCCGCATGGCCAAACCGATCACCGCCTTCACCTGCACCGCCTGCGGTGCCAGCCACCGGAAATGGTCCGGCAAATGCGACGCCTGCGGCGCCTGGAACACCATCGTCGAGGAGGCTCCGCTCAGCCAGGGGCCGGGGCGCGGCCTCGGCACGCTGAAGGGCAAGAGCATCCCGCTTTCGGGCCTCGACACGCAGGAGGCGCCGCCCGCCCGGGCCGTCTCGGGCATGGCCGAGCTTGACCGCGTGCTGGGCGGCGGGCTGGTGCCGGGCTCGGCCGTGCTGGTCGGGGGCGATCCCGGCATCGGCAAGTCCACCCTGCTGCTGCAGGCCGCCAGCGCCTTTGCCCGTTCGGGGCAGAGCGCGATCTATATCTCGGGCGAGGAGGCGAGCGCCCAGGTCCGCATGCGGGCGCAGCGCCTGGGCCTGGGCGACGCGCCGGTGCGGCTGGGCGCCGAAACCGCCTTGCGCGACATCCTGACCACGCTCGACGCCGAGCGGCCCGATGTCGCGGTGATCGATTCGATCCAGACGCTGTGGTCGGACCAGATCGAGGCGGCGCCCGGCTCGGTCGGCCAGGTCCGCGCCAGCGCGCATGAGCTCGTCACCTTCGCCAAGCGGCGCGGCACCGCCGTGATCCTGGTCGGCCATGTCACCAAGGAGGGCCAGATCGCCGGCCCGCGCGTGGTCGAGCACATGGTCGACACCGTGCTGTATTTCGAGGGCGAGCGCGGCCACCAGTTCCGCATCCTGCGCGCCCACAAGAACCGCTTCGGCCCCGCCGACGAAATCGGCGTCTTCGAGATGACCGGCGGCGGGCTGTCCGAGGTCGCGAACCCGTCGGCGCTGTTTCTGTCGGAACGCGGCGAGCCCAACCCCGGCTCGGCGGTCTTCGCCGGCATCGAGGGCACGCGGCCGGTGCTGACCGAGATCCAGGCCCTGGTCGCGCCCTCGACATTGGCGAGTCCCCGCCGAACCGTGGTCGGGCTCGATGGCGGCCGGGTCTCGACCATCCTCGCCGTGCTCGAGGCGCGCTGCGCCATCCCCTTCGCCGGGCTCGACGTTTTCCTGAACGTTGCCGGGGGGATGCGGGTCAACGAGCCCGCCGCGGACCTGGCCATCGCCGCCGCGCTGCTGAGCGCGCGCGAGGATGTCGCCCTGCCCGCCGATTGCGTGCTTTTCGGCGAGATCAGCCTGTCGGGCGCGCTGCGGCCGGTCTCCCAGGCGGAAAACAGGTTGAAAGAGGCGCAGAAACTTGGTTTTTCACGGGCGATCCTGCCGTCGGCCACCAAGGTCGAGGGCGTTGCCGGGATGCGGATCGACCGCACCCCGGATCTGACAAGTTTCGTGGGCGAGACATTCGGCGCCGGCTGACGGTGCCGCATCTTTCGCCCCCAAACGCGGGCAATCCCGCGAAAGGGCGTGTAAATGGACGGTTTCACCCTCATCGACGGCATTGTCGCGGCGGTCATCATCCTGTCGGCGATCCTGGCCTATGCGCGCGGCTTCGTGCGCGAATCGCTGGCGATCCTCGGCTGGATCGGCGCGGCGGTGCTGGCCTTCATCTTCGCGCCGACGGTCCGGCCCATGGTGGCGCAGATCCCCGGGCTGAACAAATTCCTGGCCGACAGTTGCGAGCTTGCCACCATCGCCGGCTTTGCCGCGGTCTTCGCCCTGGCGCTGGTGCTGTTCTCGATCATCACCCCGCTGTTCTCCTCGGTGGTGCAGCGCTCGGCGCTCGGCGGGGTCGACCAGGGCATGGGCTTCCTGTTCGGCGTGGCGCGCGGCATCCTCTTGGTCGCCATCGCCTTCATCGTCTATGACCGCGTCATGGCCACGCAGCCGGTCGCCATGGTGGAAAATTCGCGCTCGGCCCAGGTGTTCGAGCGCATGCGCGGCCAGATGGACCAGCAGATCCCGCAGGACGCGCCGGGCTGGGTCGTCAGCCGCTATGAGCAGCTGGTGCGCAGCTGCGGCCCGACCGCCGAGCCGGTCGATGCCGCGACGCCGACGCCGGCTCCGGCCGGTGCTGCGCCGGCGAACTGAGGAAATATGCCGCTTTCGTGACATAAAAAGCGCCCCGTCCTGCCGGCGGGGCGTGACTTCGGCGGCCCGACACCCTAAATTGGCCTCGACCACCCATGCCCAGCCCCCGGAATAGCCCCAAGAGTCGGTGATGATGCAGCCATTCCTTGCCCATCCCTTCGATTCCGACCGCCTGCACGAAGAATGCGGCGTGTTCGGCGTGATCGGAGTCGTGGATGCCGCCAATTTCGTCGCCCTCGGCCTGCACGCGCTGCAGCACCGGGGCCAGGAGGCCGGCGGCATCATCAGCCACGATGCCGAGCAGGGCTTCAACAGCGCCCATCGCTTCGGCTATGTGCGCGACAATTTCACCAAGCAGAGCCTGATGGAGACGCTGCCCGGCGCGCTGGCCATCGGCCATGTGCGCTATTCCACCGCCGGCACCAAGGCGGCGACGGCGATTCGCGACGTGCAGCCGTTTTTCGGCGAATTCGCCATGGGCGGCTGCGCGGTGGCGCATAACGGCAATATCACCAATGCCATGGCGCTGCGGCGCGAGCTGATCGAGCGCGGCTCGATCTTCCAGTCCAGCTCGGATTCGGAATGCATCATCCACCTGATGGCGCGCTCGATCCAGCGCAACATTCCCGAGCGGATGAAGGACGCGCTGCGCCGGGTCGAGGGTGCCTTCAGCGTCATCGCCATGACCCGCACCAAGCTGATCGGCGTGCGCGACCCCCTGGGCGTGCGGCCGCTGGTGCTGGGCAAGGTCGGCGACGACGGCTTCGTGCTGTCCTCCGAGACCTGCGCGCTCGACATCATCGGCGCCGAGTTCATCCGCGAGATCGAGCCGGGCGAAATGGTGGTAATCTCCAAGGGCGAGGTCGAAAGCTCGCGCCCCTTCGGCCCGTCCAAGGGCCGGTTCTGCATCTTCGAACACGTGTATTTCTCGCGTCCCGATTCGATCATCGGCGGCCGCTCGGTCTATGAGACCCGGCGCCAGATCGGCGTGGAACTGGCGCGCGAGGCCCCGGTCGAGGCCGACCTGGTCTGCCCGGTGCCCGACTCGGGCACCCCGGCCGCCATCGGCTATGCCCATGAAAGCGGCATCCCCTTCGGCATGGGCATCATCCGCAACCAGTACATGGGCCGGACCTTCATCGAGCCGACCGAGCAGATCCGCAACATGGGCGTGCGGCTGAAGCTCAACGTCAACCGGGCGCTGGTCAAGGGCAAGCGCGTGGTGCTGGTCGACGATTCCGTGGTGCGCGGCACGACCTCGCGCAAGATCAAGGACATGATCCTGGACGCCGGCGCGGCCGAGGTGCATTTCCGCATCGCCAGCCCGCCGACCGCCTGGCCCTGCTTCTATGGCGTCGACACCCCCGACCGCGACAAGCTCCTGGCCGCGCAGATGTCCGAGGCCGAGATGCGCGACTGGATCGGTGTCGACAGCCTGGCTTTCGTCTCGCTGGACGGGCTCTACCGCGCCGCGGGCGAGGCCAAGGGCCGCGACAAGTCCTGCCCGCAATATTGCGACGCCTGCTTCTCGGGCGACTATCCGGTCGCACCCTTCGACCAGCTCGAGCGCGGCTTCCGCATGAAGCCGAATTCGGAAGGCGCGACCGTCGTGACTGGCCACGCGGCCGAATAGACCCCGCGCAACCATCAGGGCGGCGCCGGGCCGCGAAAAAAGCCGGGGGCTCGATGCCCCCGGCTTTTTTGACCCGCCCCCTACGGCTGACGGATCATGGGCCGGGATCAGGCACGGGGGCCCGCGCAACCGGCCCCGGCCGAGTCACTTCCGACAGTCCAGCGCGACCTCGACCGGATTGGGCACCAGTTCCAGCATCGCGCCGCTGCCGGCATCGACGCCGGCGCCGATGATGCCGCCGAAGACCACGTTCCCCGCCATGGCCGCACCGCCGCCCCCGGCGACGCGGTTCGTCACGCGGATCTGCTGCGGCTGGCAGCGGTCCTTGCTGACCACCACGTTCAGTTCGGATTTTCGGGGCAGCTTGAAGGTGCAGGGCGTGCCGGCGCAGGTCTCGCCATTGCTCAGCTTCACCTGCGCGCCTTGCGGGTTGGAGTTCACCACCAGCACGTCCTTGGTGCCGCGGGTGATGGTCGCGCAACCGGCGAGCGAAAAGATGGCCAAGGCTACGGCCAGGAATCGGATCATGTTCAGTCCTCACATCATGTCGAGAACTTTCAATGAACACCGAAATCCCTTACATCCGGTAAACCTGCCCATGATTTCGGCAGATACGCGCAAACCTCAGATCCGGCCGATCTTTTCCGGCAGGATCACGGTGAAGCGGCTGCCCTGGCCGCGGGTGCTTTCGATGCGCAGCCGGCCGCGATGGCGGTTGATGATGTGCTTGACGATGGCAAGGCCCAGCCCGGTGCCGCCCTGCTCGCGCGAGCGATGGGTGTCGACGCGATAGAAGCGCTCGGTCAGGCGCGGCAGGTGCTGCTGCTCGATCCCCTCGCCGCGGTCGGCGACCGAGACCGACCAGGCCGGGCCGCGCAGCACGGGCTCGTGTCCCAGATGCTCCAGCGCGACCGTGACCACGCCGCCGCCGGCGCCGTATTTCAGCGCGTTCTCGACCAGGTTGTGAAACACCTGCACCAGTTGGTCGGCATCGCCCGGAATCATCGCCTTCCCGGCGGCGCCGGTCAGTTCCAGCCGCACCCCGGCCGCACCCGCCGCGGGGGTCAGCGTCGCCACCACCCCGCGCAGCAGGGCAGCGAGGTCCAGGCTCTGCGCCGGGCGCCGGCGCTCGTCCTGCTCGACCCGGCTCAGCGACAGCAGGTCGGCGACCAGCCGGTTCATCCGCCCGGCCTCGCGCTCCATGATGTCAAGGAAACGGGTGCGCGCGGCCTCGTCGTTGCGGGCCGGGCCGCGCAGCGTCTCGATGAAGCCCATCAGCGCGGTCAGCGGCGTGCGCAATTCATGGCTGACATTGGCGACGAAATCGCGGCGCATCTGCTCGGTTTCCTCGTCGCGCGAGCGGTCCTCGATCGCGACCGTGGCGCCGGCCAGCCCCGGCGCGTCGAGCCGCGTCACCGTCACCGCGCAGAACACCCGCCGTTCGGCGGCGCCAAGCGCCAAGCTCAGCTGCGCCCGGTCCTGCTGCCCGGCCAGCACCCCGTCCAGCGCCGCGTTGACCTCGGGCTGGCGCAGCACGGTGACGAAGGGCCGCCCGCCGGGAACCGGACCCAGCAGGGCCTCGGCCGGCTCGTTGGCGCCCATGATCCGGGCCTGGCGGTCGACGACCAGAATCGCCACCGGCACGCCCCGAAGCAGCGCATGCAGGCGCGCCTCGATCATCCCTCGAAGGCCCGGGTCAGTCCCTTGCGGAAGCGGGCGGCGTTGCGGCGATAGCCCTCGGCCGATTTCAGCAGTTGCGCCCGGGCGATGTCGTCGAGCTGGCGCAGGATCTTGCCCGGCGCCCCCATGACCAGCGAGCCGGGCGGGATCTCCTTGCCCTCGGCCACCAGCGCACCGGCGCCGATCAGCGAGCCCGCGCCGATGCGGGCGCCGTTCATGATCGTGGCGCCCATGCCGATCAACACGCCGTCCTCGATGGTGCAGCCGTGCAGGATGGCGCGGTGGCCGATGGTGCAATTGGCACCGATGGTCAGCGGATAGCCCATGTCGGTGTGGCAGACGGTCAGATCCTGCACGTTCGAGCCGCGCCCGACGCGGATCTCCTCGTTGTCGCCGCGCAGCACGGCGCCGAACCAGACGCTGGCCCCCGCCTCCAGCACCACGCGGCCCATCAGCTGCGCGCCGGGCGCCACCCAGGCCTCGGCGTCGAGTTGCGGGGTGATCCCGTCCAGTTCCCAGATCATCGGCTCTCCTCCTCCATCAGGGCGCGAACGAAGGGGCCAAGCCCCACCTGCCGGTCCCGGCGCTGCCGTTCCGCCTTCAGGATGGTGATCAGGCTATCGGTGCTGCGGTCAAGGTCGTCGTTGACGATGACATAGTCGTATTCCGCCCAATGGCTGATTTCGGCGCGGCTTTTCTGCATCCGGGCCGCGATCACCTCGGCCGCGTCCTGGCCGCGTGACACCAGCCGCCGCTCCAGTTCGACCAGGCTCGGCGGCAGCACGAAGATCGAGACGACATGCTTGCCGAGGCTCGAGGCCCGGATCTGCTGGCCGCCCTGCCAGTCCACGTCGAAGAGCGTGTCGCGCCCGGCCAGCATGGCCGCTTCGACCGGGGCGCGCGGCGTGCCGTAGAAATTGCCGAAGACCTCGGCATGTTCCAGCATCTCGCCGGCCTTGACCATGTCCTGGAACTCTTCGGGGCTGCGGAAATAGTAGTGGCTGCCCTCGACCTCGCCCGGGCGCGGCTGGCGGGTGGTGGCCGAGACGGAAAAGCGCAGGTCCGGGTCCCAGTCCATCAGCCGGCGCGCCAGCGTCGATTTCCCCGCCCCCGAGGGCGAGGACAGGATCACCAGCAAACCGTTGCGCCCCAGATCCATCCGTCAGCCCCCGACCATTCCCGTATCCTGCCCGCGCCGCCTGAATGGCCCCGGCCGGCAGCGGGGTCAAGACCCGGCCCCACGGCCCGGCAAAAGCGTCGCTGATTTTAACCATCGCCGGAAAATTCTCTCGGAAATGGTGAACGAAAGGTTTAGATTCAGACTGTGTGAGTGTTTTACGAGTGAACAGGTGGGTCGGGGCTGATGATGCAGGACCAGGGGGACGACATTCCGGGGACCGAGGACGAGGTGTCGCGGCGCGCGCGCGGCAAGGGCAAGCTGTTGCGCCTTGCCGATTACGAGCCGGTGCAGGCCGAGCGGATCCTTGGCGAATTGCGCGGCTATTGGGAAGGGCTGCGCCAGGGCCGCGCCGTCCCCGCGCGCGGCGACGTGGAACCGCGCGGCATCCGCCGGGCGCTGGACTATGCCTTCATCCTGGAGCGCATCGCGCCGGGGGCGGCGCGCTTTCGCCTGGCCGGGCGGCACCTGATCGACCTGATGGGCATGGAGGTGCGCGGCATGCCGATCTGCGCCTTCCTGAACACCAGTTCGCGCGGGCGGCTGTCGGACGTGCTGGAAAGCGTGTTCCGCGGCCCGCAGATCGCCGAACTGTTGCTGGATTCGCCGGCGACCTATGGCAGGCCGGCGATGTCGGGGCGCATGCTGCTGCTGCCGCTGCGTTCGGACCTGGGGGATGTCACGCGCGCGCTCGGCTGCATGATCTGCGAGGGCGAGGTCGGCGAAAGCCCGCGCCGCTTCGACCTGGTCTCGGACGAGGAATTTCCGGTCATCCCCGGCGCCAAGGTGCTGGAACCGTCGCCCTCGCGCGCCGGGTTCGAGGAGCCGCCGGCGCCGTGGAAACCCAGCTCCCGCGCCGAGCCGACACCCGCGCCCGAGCCCATCACGCCCGAGGAGCGCCGCGCCCGCTTCCGCCTGATCGACGGTGTGCAGCCGTCGCCGCGCGGCACCCGCTACTGACGCAAGCCATGAAAAAGGGCGGCCGGGATGATCCCGCCGCCCGGTTCGGTCGCTGACGCCGCGCTCAGCTGGCCTTGGCCTGCTGGCCGCCGTTCAGGCGCCGGCTGCGCAGTTCCTCGGCCACCAGGAAGGCCAGTTCCAGCGACTGGCTGGCATTCAGGCGCGGGTCGCAGGCGGTGTGGTAGCGGTCGGACAGGTTCTCGTCCGTCACCGCCCGCACGCCGCCGGTGCATTCGGTCACGTCCTGGCCGGTCATCTCGAAATGCACGCCGCCGGGGATGGTGCCCTCGGCGCGGTGGATGGCGAAGAATTCGCGCACCTCGCGCAGGATCGAATCGAAGGCCCGGGTCTTGTAGCCGGTCGAGGACTTGATGACATTGCCGTGCATCGGATCGCAGGACCAGACGACATTGGCGCCCTCGGCCTGGACGGTCTGGATCAGCCGCGGCAGGTGGTCGCCGACCTTGCCGGCGCCGAAGCGGGCGATCAGCGTCAGCCGGCCGGGTTCGTTTTCCGGGTTCAGCCGCTCCATCAGCACCTTCAGGTCCTCGGCCGTGGTCGAGGGCCCGCATTTCAGCCCGATCGGGTTCTGCACGCCGCGGCAGAACTCGACATGCGCGCCGTCGGGCTGCCGGGTGCGGTCGCCGATCCACAGCATATGGCCCGAGCCCGCCACCGGCAGGCCGGTCGTCGAATCGATCCGGGCCAGCGCCTCTTCGTATTCCAGCAGCAGGGCCTCGTGGCTGGTGTAGAAATCCACCTGCCCCAGGTCATGCGCGGTTGCCGAGGTCACGCCGGCGGCGGCCATGAAGGCCATGGCATCGCTGATGCGGTCGGCGATGTCGCGATAGCGCGCGGCTTCCTCGCCGCCGGTGAAGTCGCTGATCCAGCTTTGCACCCGGTGCATGTCGGCATAGCCGCCGGTCGAGAAGGCGCGCAGCAGGTTCAGCGAGGCCGCCGCCTGGGTATAGGCCGCCAGCATCCGTTGCGGGTCGGGAATGCGCGCCGCGGGGGTGAAGTCGAAGCCGTTGATGATGTCGCCGCGATAGCTGGGCAGCTCCTGCCCGCCGATCACCTCGGTGGGTGCGCTGCGCGGCTTGGCGAACTGGCCCGCCATGCGGCCGACCTTGACCACCGGCAGCTGCGCGCCCCAGGTCAGCACCACGGCCATCTGCAGCATCACCTTGAAGGTGTCGCGGATATTGTCGGCGGAGAACTCGCCGAAGCTTTCGGCGCAGTCGCCGCCCTGCAACAGGAAGGCGCGGCCCTGCGCCACCGCCGCCAGCGACTGCTTCAGCCGGCGCGCCTCGCCGGCAAAGACCAGCGGCGGGTATTCCGCCAGCTGGGCCTCGACCGCGTTCAGCGCCGGCTGGTCGGGATAGTCGGGCATCTGGACGCGCGGATAGGCGCGCCAGCCACGCTTGTCCCATGCCTGTGCCGGGGTCGCGGAACTGGAATTCGTCTGTGCCATGATCCTGTCCTTCATGTAGCCCTTTGCGCCATATAGAGCCTGGCGCGGCGAAGGAAAAGCCTTGCGCGCGCCGCATCCGCCTGATGATCTGCACCCGAAGCAGCGCCGCGACCGACATGCCAGAGCACGATCCAGCAATCCCCCCGGATCCGGGGCCGGGTCCGGCCGCCGTCCCCCGCCCCGCCCGCTATGTCTTCCTGCTTCT